>JAEUQL010000237.1 GCA_016789295.1 Blastocatellia bacterium
GTAGTGGTACTCTGGCCAACTATGCAAATGTATGTGGCTTTCTGTTAGAACAAGTGTACCTGTCACTCCTTCAGGATAAAACTGATAGAAGTGTGAGGCTAAAATTGTTAGGTTAGCTTCTTTGGCTATTGTGCAAGCTAAATCTTCTAAAACCTTTTTGTCTCTTAGATCGAGACTACAACCAAGCATATCCAAGATAAGGTGGCTTCCGACAGAGATTGTTAATGGATGATCTGTTGACATGGTCTTATTTCTATCTAATCTTGGCTGCCTTAATGACACTAAACTCTAATGCCACCATTTTCTTCAAGTAGTTGTATTATCATCTGATTTCCTTGTCTATAAGCATCGCTCAATGGTGTTCCACCCCATCGGTCTACTGGATTGACGTTTACTGACTGTTTGAGTAAATAACGAACAACATGCTCGTGTGCTTCTGAAGCAGCCAAGTGTAGAGGAGTTCTGCCATCGTAGTCTGCTACGTTTAAGTCTACTCCACAGGCTACTAAGCGTTGCACTGCTGTCAGGTCTCCTTTGCTAGCTGCCCATATCAGAGCCATAACATTGTCGGCTTGCAGACTTGTACGATTGCGGCGCGGGTCTATCTTTTCAGATAACCCACTTAAACTTTCATAGTTGTGGAAGCTGAATGTTTCTACAAGTTTTTTACAGAAAGCTATTCCACGAACACTGTTTCCTAACCTGTCAATACGTGGCGACCATATGCAAAGTCCCAATACATTTGGAACTACAACCATGAGTACGCCTGACACACCACTCTTTGCAGGTAGCCCGATGGTGAAAGCAAATTCACCAGAAAAATCATACATCCCACACGAATACATCAGCGACAAGCAGTGTTGTACAGTTTTAGGATGGAATACTCTCTTGCCAGTTGTTGGACATATTCCTCCATTGGCCAAAGTAGCAGCTACAATAGACATCTGCTCTGTGTTGACTTCTATAGAGCAGCACTGGAAATAGAATTCAAGCGTAGATATCAGGTCTGTACCTTGGGGGAATGCTCGGTTTTCGCGCATAAAATAGCCGATAGCAAAGTTGCGGTCGGCTGTTGCTCGTTCTGACAAGTAGACAGCGTTGCTAAAGCCTGCTTTTGTTTCTCCACAAAGTGTTTGCCAACGCTCCATTACATAGTCAAATCGGTCTGCCATATCTAGCTTCTGTTTAATAAGAGCACAGCACATAATAGCCCCAGCATTAATCATTGGATTATGTGGCTTTCCTTCATGATTAAGCGTTAGTTCATTAAATCCACGTCCGCTAGGTTCTCTACCAAGATAGTTGTGGACATACTCTTCACCGTGCTCTTCTAGGGCAAGCGCATAATTGATAGGTTTACAGCAGGACTGAATGCAAAAGTCTACTTGAGAGTCTCCCAAAGCAAACCTCTGCCCATCAATTGTAGAGAGTGCTACGCCATACTGTTCTGGATCGACACGAGCAAGCTGTGGGATATAGTGTGCTATATCTCCAGAATGTATAGGAAGAGTCTGATTATATATGCGCTCTATTTCACGACAAAAACTTTGAAACTCAGGAATGACAAAATTGGCTTGTAGAGCCTGTTCTACAAGCAGTATATTGGGTCTGATTATCCGTGAAAAGTCTGTAAAAGATATCGTCTCTGGATATGAATCGATAGCTCTGATACAGTCTTGTAGGCGTAGATCGGTCAGCATCAAGCCTGTTTGCTGAAGCGCACGAAGCAGATCTTTTTTTGTAATACTCCCTTTTGCATCTGTATCAAGCGCATTGAAGAGTCTATACTCTCGTTGGTCTAGGTCTTCAGTAGACTTTCGGGAGTGTATTTCCAGATCTACTTTTTCACAGCTTTCTTGACTTTTTTTGTCGGCCATAGTCTACCCTCTCAGGTTATTTTAAAACTAAGGGAAAAAGATGAAAGAGAATGTTACCAAAACTATTTCAGATCTACTGTTCAAAATAATTGCTGGCTCACTGTTTGGCATCGGTGCAGATATGGCAGCACAGTCACTAAAATATGCTTTAACAGCAGAACATTTTGAGCAGTGGCTTGGAATTATATTCATCTTTTTTGAAAGCTATCTTAGAAAAAGCTTCTATCACGGCATTCTGTCGGGCTTGATTATTACATTCTTTGTTGCTTTTGCTGCAAAGAAACTGGAGAAGGTATGGATGAAAATCCTTTTAGCAATAGCTTCTGCAGTGGTTATAAGAGTAGTAGTAGAGATAGTACTTTGCAGCTTTGAGCACGGTAAACTTGAATATGGTTTTGACTATTTCTGGTTCTTTCGTTACCAGATGATTACAGCCGGATTTCTTATGGGACTGGTAGCACCGTTTTTGAAACCTTCAACTAGAGCAAGAAGTAAAAATTAGCAGTTTTTTCAACCAGTCTTCTGCAAACTAAACGATATCCACGGTACATCAGAGCCTCGACGGCTCATAACTGCAAGACTGTGGAGATCAAATGAATATAACTAAAATCTTAAATATATACTTGCTAATTCTTCTTATACTCGTTCTACCTTCAAAAGTATTTTCACAAAGCGAAGTAGAAGAAAGTGTAATCAAACTTACGACAGAGGTAGTCTCTGTAGATGCACAAGTTCTAGTCAAGAAAACAGGGTTGCCTGTTGGTGGATTAAAAAAAGAAGACTTTCTACTCTATGAAGATGGTGTAAAGCAGGAGATAACTTACTTTACACGCGACCAAGTACCGCTTTCTGTAGTGATGCTTTTTGACCTTACTGATACAGTCCGACCAGTGTTGAAAGCTCTTGCTAGAGGAGCCAAAGAAGCTTTGACACACTTTAAGCCAGAAGACGAAGTTGCCGTACTCACATATGCTGCAAGAATCGAGGTTTTACAAGATTTTACAAAAAACAGAGACAAGATAGTTGATGCAATAGATCTAGCAGCAGAGATGAAAAGCTCAGACCCTGCACATTTCAATGAGGCTATTTATCAAGCTAGTAACTATTTGAAAGAGAACGGTGATAAAAGTCGGCGGCGCGTGATCATATGGTGCACAGACAATGTGCCAAACATAGGAGTAAGAGCACATAGCGAGAAAGAGGCTATGCAAGCAGCTTTTGAAGCCGATGTCTCTATCTCTACCATTCTTGCTCGGAGCGCACTTTCAACCACTGCTTCTGTTATTGAAAAAAATCCTATCTCGCTCATCCTTAAAAAGAAGTATCCTCCAGGTGATGTACACAAGTACGCAGAGAATACTGGTGGAGAAGTAGTAAAAGCAAGTAAAGAAGAAGTAGGTGGAAAGCTTATAGAGCTGATAGATCGTATTAGAAGTCGTTACAATATTGGCTATAGCTCTTCGGTTTCTGGCAAAGATGGAGAGTTTAGGAAGCTGCAGCTTAAGGTAAGCGCGGAGGTAGAGAAAAAGGAAGGGCAAGTAGTTATCAAAGCAAAAAAAGGCTATTTTGCCAATGCCAAAATAGCTAAAAAAGATTAGGAGAAAATTAAAGAGGATAGACGGGCAGGCGTGCTTCGAAGTTGGCTACCTCTTTTTCGTAGCTCAGTAGCATTCCAAGCTCGTCTAGCCCTTCCATCATGCAGCGTTTTGAAAACTGGTCTATAGGAAAATGGAAAGAGTACTCTTTGCTATCTCTATCAAAAGAGAGTTTCTGCTCAGCAAGATCTACAGTAAATTCCGTTTCCGGGCTACTGCTGATTGTTGCCAGAATTTGACTATATTCTGAAGGCTCTAAAGTGATCAGAAGAAGGTGATTTTTAAGTGCATTGTTTCTGAAAATATCTGCAAATGAAGTGGAAACTATCGCACGAAGACCATATCCAACCAGTGCCCAAGGAGCATGTTCACGAGAAGACCCACAACCAAAGTTATCTCCTGTAATCAGAATCTTTCTCTGTTGGTTTTCACTTCTGTTGAGTACAAAATCTGTAAGCTCTCCACTAGAACTGTATCTCCAGTCTGCAAAAAGATTTTTCCCAAGATCACTTTTGTCGGTGATCTTGAGAAATCGAGCAGGAATAATCTGATCTGTATCTATATTGTCTGTGGGGAGGAGTATGCTTTTTGACGAAAACTTCTCAAATCGCTTCATAAAATCTCTATTTCCAGGCTTCTGATGTCTGTAATCTTTCCTGTTACGGCTGCGGCTGCGGCTGTCAAAGGGCTAGCCAGAAAAGTTCTTGCCCCTTTTCCTTGCCTACCTTCAAAATTTCGGTTGCTGGTACTTACGCTGTATTTTCCTGGTGCTACTTGGTCTCCATTCATCGCTATGCACATAGAGCAACCTGGTTCTCTCCACTCTGCTCCAGCTTCTTTGAAAATAAGGTCTATCCCTGCATCTTCAGCCTCTTTTTTAACACTTTGTGAACCAGGAACAACAAGCGTCTTTACCGCTACTTTTCTTCCTTTGAAGACTTTGGCCGCTTGTTCCAGATCCGAAAGCCTAGAGTTGGTACAACTTCCAATAAACACAGTATCGATAGGATGATCGAGTAGCTGTCTGCCTGGGCTGATATCCATATAGCTTAAAGCTTGTTGTAAAGAACTTTTCTGTCCTGAGTCGGCTATCGATTCTGGGTCTGGAACTCTGGCTGAAATAGGTATTGCCATTGCTGGATTTGTTCCAAAAGTGATCATTGGCTCAAGACTGCTTACATCAATAGTCACTTCTTTATCAAAGATAGCTCCTTCATCAGTTGGAAACCTTTTCCATCTACTTACTGCTTCTTTCCAGGCTGCCCCTTTTGGTGCTAAAGGCCGATGGTAGAGATAGTCGAAAGTAGTTTCGTCTGGAGCAACCATCCCTGCTCTGGCTCCTGCTTCGATAGACATATTACATATAGTCATGCGTTCTTCCATAGAAAGGTTCTTGATAGCATATCCTCTGTACTCAAAGACATGACCAGTAGCCCCATCAATGCCTATCTTTGCAATCAAAGCAAGAATGATGTCTTTTGCTGAAACTCCTCTTCTCAGTTTCCCTTCAAGGTTGACGGCATAGTTTTTGGGCTTTTTCTGAAACAAGCACTGGGTAGCAAGTACTTGTTCTACTTCGGTAGTTCCAATGCCAAATGCTAGAGCACCAAAAGCACCATGTGTAGCTGTATGGCTGTCACCACAGACTATTGTGTAACCAGGCTGCGTCAAACCAAGCTCTGGCCCTATGACGTGAACTATGCCTTGATGGGGGCTGTCTAGACCGTATAGCTCTATGCCAAACTCTTTGCAATTACTGATAAGCTGCTCAATCTGTTTAACTGCCATAGAGTCTGCAAAAGAGAGCCTGCTGTTGCTACTATCAATCAAGGTTGGAAGGCTATGATCGATAGTAGCAAAAGTTTTGTCAGGTCTACGCACCTTTAACCCTTTCTCTTTCAAGCCCGTGAAAGCTTGTGGAGAAGTAACTTCGTGTATCAAGTGTAAGTCGATGTAGACTACTGTCTGCTCACGCTCAACTACAACGTGTGTGTCCCATATCTTTTCAAGAAGTGTTTTTGGTTTTGACATACTAGACTGTGACCACATTCAACTGCTCGATCTCTTTCTTGATCTGACTACATACCTGCTGACCAAACTCCATAGTAGAGACTGACTGTTTATCAGCAATGTCGGCAGTTCTTACACCTGCTTCAATTACATTCTTAACAGCTTCTTCTATCAAACTGGCTTCTTGTTCAAGACTGAAAGAGTGTCTCAACATCATTGCTACAGAAAGTATTGCTCCAACAGGGTTGGCTACAGACTTTCCTGCAATGTCAGGAGCCGAGCCGTGGACTGGTTCATACAGACCACGACTCTCATTGAGGCTGGCAGAAGGGAGCATTCCGAGTGAGCCAGTCAGAACTGCCGCCTCATCACTTAAAATGTCACCAAACATATTCTCTGTCAGTATCACATCAAAAGTTTCAGGCCGTAACATCAGTTGCATTGCACAGTTGTCTACATAAATATGTTCTACTGTCACATCTGGATAAGCAATTGCAGTCTCGTTGACTACATCGCGCCAAAGCTGCGATGTCTCCAAAACATTTGCTTTATCAACCGACGTGAGTTTCTTTTTACGCTTTCTTGCAAGCTTAAATGCGATGTGTGCTATACGTGTTATCTCATGCTCGTCATAAACAAGCGTGTTGAGAGCGACTCTTTGCCC
>JAEUQL010000238.1 GCA_016789295.1 Blastocatellia bacterium
CGTTTTTACGTAAAGATCCGGTTCTTCTCCTCTTCTTTGCCACTCTACCTAAAGCACGCTTCCTACGGCCACTACTAGCTTTTCCTCCTGCTATGAAGCTTGAGGCTAGAGGTGTACCGTCGGCTCTAAGTATGCGACATACTGCTAAATTGTTGTTAATGTTTAGGTCTACTGAGCATATTCTTAATTCATTTTCAGTATCCTTGTTTACTTGTGTTTTTATACTTTGTACTTCTATTTTTTTCTCAAATGAGATGTGTAGTAGTATTTTCTTTCCTTTTAATACTAATTTTGGGCTGATTTGCTTAAAGCCTATAGGAAATTGTCTACCTTTCATTTGGTATTTTACCCATATCCAAGACTGCCTTGTATAAAGCTTAAGTAGTACATATCCTTGGTTTATTATTTGATAGCAGCCTGCGTAATATACTGGGTGTTGATTAAATTCTTTTGGTGGTTGTGGTGGTCTCTCGCTAAATTTCTTTCCTTTGGCTAGAGCTTTTTCTTTCTTTTTGTGCCAACGCTCTAAATTGGAATGAAAAGAGCGAGCTTGCCCAATTGCTGCATTTATTGCACTTCTACGAAACATTGCTGGCAATTTCCAAGGCAATGGAAACGCTGGTGTTGGGTAGTGTTTCTACTGTTATTTTTTCTAGTTCTGTTAGTAATGGCTTTGTGGCTAGCTCTAATAGTCCTTGGTAGTCTTGCAGCAACTCAAAATAAAACTTTATCGCTTCATTGTAGAGTTTGCGTGTTTGTTCTACTTCTTCTACTTTTTTGCTTTCTAGTTGTTTTATTATTGTTTTGTTTGCTGCCACTTCATTTCCCTTTTTGGGCTTCTACATATTTAGCTATTGTTGTTCTGCTGTTGATGCAAAATACGCTCGATTCCATATAGCTTTACCCCTCTTAGGACACCATATCAAATGATACACTATTAAGTGTACTCTATGCTCATCTCTTTGGTATTTCATATTGTCGATATTATCCACTTTATCGACAACTAGCACAATCAAAACTTATGGCTAAAGCCTAAGAGAAACCCGCCTATCTACCCGCGCTAAAGCGCGATAGCTTGCGGCGGGTTTTATCCTGTCAATGCACTCTTGTATTGAACATTCCAGCCCTGATGAAAGATCTCTACTTCTCAAATACCATTTGGCAAAAACTGCTATCTTTGCAAAATCACGCAGATTGTCTGCTATCAGTTCTTGATCACAAAACTTAACTGTATAGAAAGTCATAAGTTTTTGTCAGTTCCTTTCAAAACACTACTTTTGAAAGGAACTACTCCTCCTTTAAGATGAAAAATAAAGAGGAATTAGTAACGCCTTATCACACCTATTACACGACCTTGCACTTTGACTTTATCAGAAGTATGTACAATAGGCTGATAGTTTGGGTTTGCAGGTTGCAGTCTTACTTTATTCTTCTCAAAGTAGATCTTTTTGACTGTTGCGCCTATATCATCAACAAGCGCAACAACTGTTTGTCCGTTCTGTGCTGTCTCTATGTGCTCAACTATTATCAAGTCTCCATCGGCTATGTTTTCATCTATCATTGAATCTCCAACTACCTTCAAGGCATAAGTCCTTCCTTTTCCAAGAAACTCTTTTGGAACAGCAATGGCTTCTCCGTGAAGAACTGCATCTATCGGTTTTCCTGCAGCAATACGCCCAAGTAGTGGGATCTCTGTTGTGTCTGGAGACTGTTGTTGTGGAAGAAACTGTATTAGTGCGTTGCGTTTTCCACGCACTATCATTCCTGCCTTTTCAAGTGCTACAAGATATTTGTGTACTGTAGCTGGTGAAGAGAAACCAAAGCGGCGAGAGATGTCACGAATGGCAGGAGAATGGCCTTTGGTTTCAACAAAATGGACTACAAAGTCATAAATTTGACGCTGTTTTTCTGTAATAATGCTCATACGCCTTGGGCAAGAAAGCCCAGAACAGCAGTTCCGGGAGAAGTTGCCGCCTCCTTAAAGGTATTTAGTAGATCTAGATTTATAGTTTTAGGGAGAAACGTTTCGCCCAATCTATTGTAGGGAAAAATAAGCGAAAGGTCAGTGAAATGTCAAGTGTTTTTGCAGATGTGAAGGAGAAAAAGTCTTGTAAGTTACTACCAGAGAATTTCAACTACTGTTTTTAGTGCCACAACTTAAAGATCAAGCCTTTCTCTACTGCAGAGAAAAAACCTTTCTTGCTAATTATGTAAACAATTCTGATAACCCCAAATCCGAAGAAAGAGCTTACGAACAAGCGATAGAAGAGTTTGGAGTAGAGTAGATTGGTTGCCTTTTCCATTAACCTCTTGTAGCCAAAACCTTTAAGAACTGCAGCAAAGCCAAAAAAGAGAAAGCCAAGAAACATAAACGGTCCTAAAGGATTGAAATAGAGGCTAGCTACAAACTCACCCTTTGCAAAAGCACAGAAAGAGCGTGTTAGGCCGCATCCAGGACAAGGCAGACCTAGCAGGTTGTAAAAACCACAAATTCTGAAAGAAGGCTCTGGATCGGGATGGTAGAAGAAGCTTGTAAGAACAACTAGGGCAACCATCAATATCAGAAACAAGTTGGCATATTTTGAAGCTACTTTCTCACCTTTTCTGATTGCACTTCCCACGTTTTCCATAAACCGTTCTACTTCTGTTTGTCAAAAAAGTCTGAAAGGAGTTTGCTAAACTCTTTGGTAAATTCAAGCATAGGCAAGTGTCCACAACCTCTAATAGTTGCAAGACACCCACTTTTTATCAAAGTATAGATCTCGCGCACATCAGTCTCTGGTGCAAGTTTGTCTTCAGATCCACGAACTAGCATTATAGGAAGAGGAATTTCAGCAAAAGCCTTGAAGAATCTTTCACGATTCTCTTTTCCCATGCAGCTAGCTAACATATGATAGGCTACACGTCTATCTGTTTTAGCAAAGTCTTCACACAGAAGAGTTCTGTAAGGTTCAGGAGCACTGTTGTAGCGTCTTGTAACAACGTTGCGAAGTAAGGGGATAGAAGCAAGGTCTTTCAGTATAAGACTAGTCTGTTGCCAAACAGATGGCATGTCGGGCTTCTCTTTATCCTTCTCTTCCAAAGTCTCAATCTCTGGCGACACTATGGTTAGTGTTGCAAAATCTTGTGGGTGACGTCTTGCAGCAAGGGTAGCGGCCCAACAACCGAGTCCGTGTGCAACTACGTTTACATCCTCAAGACCAAGGTTTAAAATCAGTTGATGTAGATCTTCTGCGTGTTCATCTATATCTACCCCAACATCAGTTTCTACTATTTGAGATCTTCCAACTCCTCTATAATCATAAAGAAGGCATAAATATTTACTCTTGAGAAGCTCAGCCACTGGCATCCAGTACTGACAAGAACTTGTCCATCCATTAACAAAAACGATTGGTCTGCCTTTGCCGAGTATCTGATAGTGAAGTCTTACCGAGCCAAGATCGCTTAACGGCATTATAGTTTCCCTTGCCACTTTTCGCACGACCTAGCTAAAATGCGTGTTACTAGTAGCGTGTGTTGTGTCTTTGGAACTCTCAATTTATACACAGCAATCTTAATGGCGTCAATTGGCTATAAAGTGTCACACTACCCCTACTGGATAATCCTTCAGTCCAAAAGCTACTTGTAGAAGATGGGCTGGGATCGTGAGGATTGGAGCAAATTTGCTTACAGAAGACATAGACCTTGTAAAGCGGTGTCGTGAAGGTAGCTCAGAAGCTTGGGAGCAGATAGTTCGACTCTACTCTCGCCGTGTTTACAATCTTGCTTACCGGTTTACAGGCAGACACGAATCGGCAGAAGATTTGACACAAGAGGTATTTATAAGGATATACAGAGCACTTGAGCAGTACGACTCCAGCTTGGGTGAGTTGTCAAGTTGGTTGATGCGTCTTGCCAGAAATCTGATAATTGATGACTATCGTAAACGGCAAAGGCAGCCAGCCGACTCAAGCGATGACCTAGAAGACCATATGCACCATCTGCGAATGGAGACCGACAGCCCACAACGCAAGATCGAGCGGCAAGAACGTCAGCTACAAGTGCGACAAGCTATCGACAAACTCTCTCCAGAACTGCGCGAATGCCTGATACTGCGCGACATAGAAGAGCTTAGCTACCAAGAGATAGTAGACAAGCTTAGAATTCCTGAAGGGACTGTAAAGTCAAGGATCAATCGTGGTCGTATAGACCTTGCAAAAGTACTGCGTCGCATGAAAGTGTCGATGTAGAAATTTAACAGCCGTGCGGCTTAGAGCTTTAAGTTCTGAAGCCGCAAAGACTGCCATAAGGAAATTTATGAAAGTAATGAAATTTACCGCAACTGCAGCTTTAGGGCTAATCCTGCTTTACGTAGGTAAGATAGTAGCTTCGTTGACCTGGGTGCTCTTCTGGGCTTTTCTCTTCAAGCTTCTATCGATCCTAAAGATATTATTCTCTGTGTTGGTAGTCATTGGAGGGTTCTACGTCGTCTGGAAGATACTTGGCAGCAGAGATGCTGAAGATCGCTACTAGACTCTGCTTGAGGAACTATTTGTGCCAGAGAGAAAGTACCGCGATCCAGTACACAACATCATCAGCCTCGATAGCGACAAGAGGGATGACTTTCTCCTTATTTCGCTTATCGATACTGCTGAGTTTCAGAGATTACGTCGAATAAAGCAGCTTGGCCTAGCACTTTACACCTATCAAGGAGCAGAACATAGTCGTTTTACGCATTCTCTTGGTGTGATGCACATAATGACTAGAGTGCTTGACAAGCTTGCATCTGAAAACAACATCTCTGAAGAGACCAGAATAGCTGCACGAGCAGCAGCATTACTACACGATATTGGTCATGGCCCCTTTTCACATGTAATTGAAAAAGCCACCAACATCAAACACGAAGACTGGACAGAAAAGATACTGACAGACAAGGCGACAGAAGTTAATTCAATACTTTCTGATTTTGATATAGCACTTCCCGAAATGCTTGTAGATATCTACAGACACAAAGCAGACGCCATTTATGCTTCTCAACTTGTAAGCTCACAGCTTGACTGTGACCGCTTTGATTATCTACTTCGTGACAGTTTGATGACAGGTGCAAAGTATGGCAACTATGACCTAGAATGGATTATACATACTCTAAAGCTTGACCCAATTAGTCAAAAGATTTATGTCTCATCAAAAGGTCTCTATGCAGTAGAAGAGTATCTGCAGGCACGATTTTACATGTTTCGTCAGGTCTATTTTCACCACTCTTTACGTGCAGTTGAAAATATGCTCATTTCTATTCTGCGCCGGGCAGTCGATCTGCTACAAGAAAACAGGCTGCAGTTTGTTATAGAAGGCAATGGGCTTGTAAAACTACTTGGTAAAGAGCCACTGACTACAGACCAATTTCTCGCCTTAGACGACCACGATGTTATGTTTCACATCAAGCAGTGGATGCGAGAGAAAGACCCTATTTTGCGTGATCTTTGCAAACGTTTTATCAACCGCAGGCTGTTTAAGTCTATAGACATCAAGCCCGACGATCACGTAGCAGAATTTATAGTAGAAGCAAAGAGGATAGTAGAAGAGGCTGGTTTTGATTCTAACTACTATCTACTCCGAGATAGTGCAGCCGACATTCCTTATTTTGGCCCATACACACTCGAAACCTCCAAACCACAATCCAGGATATACATAGAAGTAAAACCCCCTCAAGGAATGGGGTTACACGAAATAACAGAAGTCTCTCAAGTAGTGCGTGGGATGCGTGGTTTTCAGATAGACCGGCTCTGCTTTCCAAAAGAGGTAAGCCAGAAGATGTACAAACTGCTCAGCAACTGGCCCGAAAGCAGTTAAATCCTAGCAGTAGTGGAGCACTTATATGAACAAGTTAAAGATAGTTACCCAAACTCCTGCTCTAAGGTGCGAAGTATGTCACCAATCAGACCTTTTTGACAGCCAGACCAACCACTGCAACCGTTGTCAAAATATTAGCCATCTTGTCAACACTCTTAACAGAACACCACGTAGAGTAGACGTTAGAGAAACTGCTACTAACAATTTTTTTAAGATAGCTCTTTTCTGGCTACTTACAATATGTGGCTTTCCACTAGCTCTATACATAAGTTACCTCTTCTTGGCTAATGGTATACTTGCAGTCGTCATAG
>JAEUQL010000239.1 GCA_016789295.1 Blastocatellia bacterium
ATATTTTGCTCGTGCTCGTGAGGTATCTTCCAACTACTCAGGAGCTTTGCTTGGCGAAGCTGGAGTTGCACTTCTTAAACGAGACTACAGTAAAGCAGAGAAGCTTTTAGAAGATCTAATTAAGTCAGACCCTAACCGAGTAGAGGCTTATATCAGCCTAGCCCGTGTCTATCTTGAAGAGAACAGGAATGCACTTGCTGCTTATCAGGCACAAAAAGCCCTTGACATGGATAAGTTTAACGTTGATGCAATGGCTGCACTGTGTGCAGTGAAGATTGCAGAAAAGAAGCCAGAATCAGTAAGGAAGTTGGCTAAATCCGTACTTGAACTCAATCCTTACAACAGTGGAGTCCGTCGTCTTCTTTCACAGTATCTCAACAGCAGACGTGCATATCAGACAAAAACAAACCCAGAAGTTCAAGCACTGATAAATCATGCCGAGCAGATGAGGTCTTTAGGTAAATACGAACAAGCCATAGTTGATTTCAAGCAAGTAGTACAGTTAGATCCAAAGTCTATTCGTGGCTGGCTTGGCATAGGGTCTTGTCAACTCTCTTTGAATGACTACAGAGCTGCAGCAGAAGCTGCTGACAAGGCTTTACAGATGGATTCAGAGAATGCCCTTGCTCATCTACAACTCTCTCTTGCACACAGTGGAATGCACGAAGAAGCCAGAATAAAAGCAGAAGCAATAGACTGGCGAGACCGTTACTTCAACAGGGCAACATTACCACTACCTTCAGGAATAGAGGATGTTTTCGTCAACTTCTCTACACTTTCTACAAATGAACAGCAAGTCATAATCCACGCTGTAGCACCTTTGGCCTCTTATCTGTCCGATCTAAAACGCAAAGGTGCAAAGCACTACCTACTTTCGACAGACAAAAAGCTTTCTGAAGTCGCTGGGTATGAATCTCTTGAATCGAGAATGACATTTGATGGAAGGTATTATGCAAGTGTTCGGGGAGTTGGTGGTTTAGTTACTGTTTCTGGAGTTGAATATCTCGATGTTACAATGCGCGGTGGCTTCAACACGATTGCACACGAATTTGCCCATCAGGTTCACACTTCCGCTTTCAGCCCCGAATTGTGTGAAAGGATAAAGAAGCTATACCAGAAGGCACTCAAAAACGGCCACGTCCTTGACTACTATGCTTCATCAAATGAATGGGAATATTTTGCTCAAGGTTATGAAGCTTACATATCAATGTTTAAGAGGCCAAATACTGGAGTAACTGCAAGGCACACCAGGAGCGAACTTCAAAGAGTCGATCCTGATCTATACGATCTCATCGAAGAGCTTGCCAAACAGGATGAGTATTACAAAAGAGTAGAAAAGTCGTTAACTGTAATACAGTAAAAAGTCTGGTAGTAAAAAACAGCCTTATGATATAGTTGAGAAAGTAAGTAGAAATCAAGTATAGATGCTTAAACCTTAAGACTTATAAACCCTAAAAAAACTGAAAATAGCATTCACAAACTACAGGTAAGTTGCAATTGATCTTCTTGTAGTCTATCTTAATCATTAGTTTTATCACTCTTCGGCAGAAGACCTCGGCCAAAGGTTTTGTCTTGGCCAAGGATGAAAGTCACTGTTGGTTGCTAAATGGAAAACCCAGATAAATAGAGAGTTAAGCCATTGGGTTCAAAATTGGGTTTTGCTACAATTAGCAGGTGAAATATGAACTTGTTGGTGGTGCAGTGCTTGAATTAAGCGATACGTGCAAACAGTAGATACATGAGGAAAACATACAAATATCGAGTATAAGTAAGTGATGCAGTGAATAACACACTCGATATTTGCAGAGAGTTCTACAATGCATACTTGCAAGAGAGACGAGATGCCTACAGGCTACAAAATCTATCTCTTATCAAGATCAAGCTCAGCAACTACCAGCAATCAAAGGAAGTAGAGCAGATGTTAAGTGCTGCAAAGAATATTCTGGCAAGAGGAATCGATCTCTTGCAGGCGGAAGGGCTTTCCGTTTCTGCGCCTGAAGGCTCGGCGTTGGCCGGGCTGTTGAAAGGCGAACCTTGGGATATAAGTATGCTACCCAGTTCCTTAGTACCTCAGACAGTTGCTAGCAGCTAAGGAACCCGCCTGCCTTCAGGCTGCGGAGGATGTCAACCATACTCTACTTCTAGATTTCAAGTAGAGTTTTTGTAAGACCTAGTTCTATAAGATCAGTTAGAGTCTATTAGTCTGGCCAAGGAAGGAGTTTTCCAAAATGATCTGCCCAAGGTGTGGAGCTGAGAATCAACCGACTGCAAAACTCTGCCGGATGTGTGCGACACCTCTTGATACTGTTACTCCAACCGTAGTTTCTCCACCTAAGCAGAATATGTATCCACCAGTACCTGCTGGGATATCTGCTGGGCCTTTAAGAGACAATAAACCTGTAGTCCCAAGTGCTGTACCATCTCCAGGTCCAAGTGAGATACTTTGCGCAACTTGCAAAGCCGTCAATGACATAACGTGGGCTTACTGCCAACAGTGCGGTTCACAGCTACAAAAACCTGCCCCTCCACAAGTACCTGTGATTGTGCCTTCCCCACCTGTACCACCTGCACCTACAGTCCAAAGTCCACCACAGATAGTGTCACCAGCTCCTATCCCACCTCCAGTTGTGCCAAAAGCTCCTCCTGTACCCACAACAACACCGCGCCGAGATGAAGTAGCAAGCCATGTTTTGACCTGTGTCAGTTGTGGGCGAATAAACACTCCAGGCAGCAGTTTTTGTGCAACTTGTGGGGCACCTCTACCTGTTGACCATACACTTCAGATGCGACCAGTTAGCTCTACTCCTAGACTACGTTTGATACAAGAAGGAGGCGGAGAAGGAGAGATATACAAACTGGAAGTAGAAGAGACAGTGATAGGGCGCAATAATGGAGACATTAGATTTCCGCATGATGGTTACATGTCAGGACGTCATGCCAGGATAATCAAACGAGGCGAGCGTTTTGTGTTGATCGATGAAAACTCTCGCAATGGGACTTTCAAGCGCATAGATGGGGAAGTCGAGTTGAAATCAGGGGATATAGTCCTTATAGGAAAACAGCTCTTTCGATTTGAGCTTTAGCTGTCCTAAGTTCTTTAAACACTTTAGAGTTTTCAGGTCTAGTTTAGTGTAAAGTCTGGTGTTACCAGAAAAACTTATAACCTGACACAGACAGAAGTCTGTATAAAAAATAGATTGGGTAAACCTGCAGTGTCTGAAGCTATTACAGTACACGTTCACGCAAAGACCGATGTTGGGATGCGCCGACAAGGTAATGAAGATAGTTTTCTTGTTGCCGATCTCTCAACAGGAAGGCTTGGGCTTGGCTCAGAAGTCACAACGCATCAATTGGGCAATCAAGGCAGCTTAATGATTGTCTCTGATGGACTGGGTGGAGCAGCAGCCGGTGAAGTAGCATCTGCCATGGCAGTACAGACTGTATTTACTGAGCTTATGAAGACAGTAAAGTCTGTTTTGTCACCAACTGACAGGCTCAAACGGGCTACAGAGATGTCCAATGACCAGATATGGAAGTGTGCTCAAGAAGACTCCTCACTGAGAGGTATGGGTGCAACATTAACAGCAGCTTTCATTCAAGGCTCTACAGTCTACATAGCCCAAGTTGGAGACTCGCGTGCATATATTGTGCGCAACAAAAAGGTAAAGCAGGTGACAGAAGACCAGTCCTGGGCAAATGCAATAAAGAAAGCAGGTCTTGAAACAAAAGATGTTCCTAGCAATGTAATACTACAAGCACTAGGAACACAGCCCAAAGTCCATGTAGAAGTGACAAGTGTTGAACTCTGTAATAATGATGCTCTTCTTTTATGTTCTGATGGTTTGTCTAACAAAGTACAGACTGAAGAAATGAACACTATAATTGAAGATTCGGAAGATCTAACCGAAGCTTGTCAGAGACTTGTAGAACTGGCCAACAAACGTGGTGGAGAAGATAACATCACTGTAGTACTAGCACGTTTTGAAGGAGAGATACTAAATCCAATACACCTAGAACCTCCTAGCATTACTTCAACATTCAAAGTTGTTGCACCTCTCGACTTTTTAGAAGCAACCGATAACTCTCTCGATAGTACTGAAACAATGAGCTTTAGAGAGCCTTCTGACGACTCTCTTCCGGACATATCTGAGCCAGTGCTCACACTTTCTGATCTGCCACAGCTACCAGACTTATCTCTTCCCACACCTATTTCTTCAAAAGCGGACAAATCGAAAACTCCAAACCTTGCACAACCACTGCCAGTTATAGAGAAGCCTTTGAAGATAGAGAAGATAGAAATAGAAAATAGAGAGCCACTTGTAACATCCGGACAGGTAGGTGGTGTAGAGAAAGCTAAAGAGAAATTTGAAGAGCAACCTATTTTGGAAGTTGAAAAGGTAGAAGCTAGCAGAGTTATAAATAAAGAAGTTACAGAGTCAGACGATGTACTAGAACTTCCCCCTCTATCACCATTACCAGTAACTCCAGCGAAAGCAGCATCTTCCACCCAGAATCCTTTGGAGATGCCTATTATGGAGACACCTAGCATTCTGGCAGATAAGGATTCTTTATCTACTTTGGAAGATCGTAGTGAGCAGAGAAAAAAGCTATCTTTTGCAGAAACCAAAGGTGATCTTCCTGTAGTGACTGAAGAGAGCGCAGAAGCAGAAAAGAAGAACAGAACGGGCAATGTATCATCTTTCAATATTCCTCCTGAAACCCAACCTGTGCCAAAGCTTCAACTAGACGATGCGACGAGTAGCAATGAAGTTAAAGTTTCCGAGTTTGAAATGCCAAAGTTTGGTATTGAAACAACCGAGATCCCAAAACTTGAAACCCCAACTATTGAAGTCCAAGTTGAGCAGCCGGTTATAAAACCTACAAAACCCTTAACAGGTCTACTACCAGAAATAAAAGATATCAAGCCTGCTCCTTCTATGTTTCAGCCACCCCTAAAACCTGGTATGCAGATGAAGGATGCACCAAATCTGACTTTGGACTCTTCTCTTTTTACTCCTTCACCTTTCACAACTCCAAAAGAGAGCGAACCAAAAACTCCAAAGTTGAGTCAGCCAACTGGATTTTCGCTAGAATCTTCGCTATTTAGCCCTACGGCTCCACAGTCTAGTAGTCTCGAAAATCCTGTTCCAAAACCTGGTATGCAGATGAAAGATGCAGCAGAGTTCTCTCTGGAGTCTTCACTATTTAGTGTCAACCCATCTACCAGTGGTCAGTCTCCAGAACAGAAAGCCAAAGAGGTAGAGAGTATGTTTGCAGCACCTCTACCTCCACCTCCTGCAGCAACTTCTCCAAAAACGAAAAGTGCTGAAAGCCAGAGTCCTTTTGCTAATGCCCCTACTTTCTTTTCAGCCGAGGAGTTGACAGCAAATTCAGCAGTTAAATCGACCCAGCCATTAAGTTTTGAGAAGACATCTTCTCTTTTTATGCCTCCTCCTAAAGTAGAGAACCAGACAGATCTTGAAGAGGTAGATGCAAAAACAAAAGAAGAGAAGATGGCAGAAGAAAAGATAGAAGAGGTTAAAAAGCCTGAACCTTTGGTCAGTAGTAATGCAACATCTCCGCTAACATCTCCATTACCATCTCTGCCACTACCACTTGTGCAGCAGAGCACCGAAGAGAAACCACAACCAGCTAAAGCAAAACTTTCTGGCCCGGAAGTACTTGCTTCAATATTCTCTTCTCCACCAACGTCTGCACAACCTTCTGGGCAAGCCAAGAGTTCAGTGACTACAAAATTTGAGCCAAAAGCTTCTGCAACAGTGCCTCTAGGCTCCACGGAACCAAAAGAAGCTCAACAAAAACCTGCAGAAGCTCCTGGCAGAGCCAAGTTACCTCCGCTGCCGCCAAAACCAGCGGTAGATCAGAGCACATCAGCACTCTTCTTCCCACCACCACCTACAAAATCCCTTGACCAAACTGCAAAGTCTGGAGTTCTTTTAATAGGAGACACAAAGCCAGCAGAGCTTCCAACGAAAACTCCTGCTGCACCACAGATCACAAAACCTGAAACAGGAAAAACTGCCAATCTTTTCTCTCCACCTCCTCCTGGAGTTGGAAAAACATCTCCTCTAACTCCTCCACAAGGGAGTCAAAAAGCAGTTCCACCTCCTGTAGCT
>JAEUQL010000023.1 GCA_016789295.1 Blastocatellia bacterium
TCAAACACTATGAGCTTTCTTTGTCCAGAAGTTACAGTCAAACGCCTCAGTTGTCCAACCTTTCCAGAAGCACCAGCATAACCACTTTGGTGGACTAGAAAAGCTATCAGCATTCCTACTTTCTCTGGTGACTTGATGTTGTTATGAAATTGCAGTGTTCCATCTGTTAGGGTAACTATTGCCCCTTCTACACCTTTCACCTTCATTAGATCATTTGCAAGCGTCTGATATGGACTGACAGCTCTGATCACACCACCAGTGGGTGTGCCCGTTGATGGTGATGCTGTCATGGTTGCTGATGGAGGCGTGAATCCAGCAGGTGTTGGGATTATCCCTGCTTTCTCTTCGTCTATTATCCTCATCCCTTCCATCAGGATGTTTGCCCATTGATCAAAGACTGTTCTTGTAGGAGCAGCTATTCCGGTGTCTATGCGGAAACTGCCTTCATTGTAACGCAGAGCCTGATAGACAGCATCAATTCCTACTAGGTCACCAAATCTCGCATCTACTACCTCACCATCCTGAAAATAGAAGACTCCATCTCCAGTTGGATAGTGAACTGTCAGGCGAGCTGTGTTTCTACCTATACAGTTGATCTGGATTATGTCCACCAAGGCAAGATCTTTAAGATCTCCCACTAAAGCCATAGCAACTTTCTCTCACTCTAGTTTTCGTTTTCTACAAAGGCTTCACAGGCAAATCGTGCAAACAACCTACAGATACCGTACCCTTCAACATATTTCCTCTTCTCCTGTCACCACATCAAAACTGTTCAGGAGTTCTCGTCTTAAACTTGTACCTGAGGAAAGCCTAATTAGTGTTGAAAGCGTCAGTGTATAGATGTCTTAAGCGGCTTGGGCAGAAGTCTAACAAACTTCTATGTTAGTGTCAATTAAATATACTGTATAAACTTACAGGTAGACCACCAACTTCCAAGCTACAAAAGCATATATCACCTCTTCCCGCTATTTCTTAATCTGCTTTATCAATTTCTCGGCAGAGTTTCTGGCAATTAGCGGGAGACTATCATCAAGAGCGATCTCAGATAGGATCGGCAGTACCTGCTCAGGTTCGGCTATCTTGTCGCGCTTTAACTCGCCTTCTAAGTTCTTTAACTGCTTTGGCAGATCAAGATGAGAATACTGCCTAGCAAATTTCAATTCTGTCAATCTTCTCTGCTGGTTCTCAATACCTCTAAACAACTCAACTATCTGCATAAGTGAGCGATTGGAAGTATAGTTAAAATTGATCTCTCTTTCGCGTCCATTTGCCTTCATAACCAGCGTCACAGTACCAAGATGAGGCAAAGACTTATCGCTCTGGTAAGAATCAGTAGATTCAAGGAATTTCAGATCGTTAAATAGTCCTTGTAGGCGGCGAACTGTAGACGGCAAAAGTTTTAGACTCTCTTTAACCTCATCGTTTTCATCGCGTTTTTTGTAGCGTAGCCGCCCCTCACCATTAAATTGTATATCGATCTCTACAAAGCTTACATCAAACCTCGGATTTTCAAACTTATATATAAATTTATTTGGTTCATCAAGGGCAAATACAGAAATAGAAGAGAAGAGTAGTAAAAAAAGAGTCACTATTTTTGACATCCAAAACTCCAATGCAAAAGTTACTTGAGTTCAAGCCCTTCTAAAGAGCCGTGTATTTTACGATATAGATTCTCTATAACGGAGCGACGAATTGATGCACTCTCATCATATTGATTGTAGCTACGTATGTAGAGTGACAAAGCCTCCCGTTCTTGACCTGCTGTTAGTTCAACTGCAGCAAGTGTCCAAAGCGCAGTCCTATAGTCAACACCACTAGAATAGCCACTTGCCGCTTCTTTCAAAGCGCGGCGTGCTTCATCAAGCTGACCTTGCTTGAACCTAACCCTTCCCAAAAGATGTTCTGTACGTGCTTTGAAAAGTTTCAGTCTTGCCTCACGCCCCAATTCAGGAAAATCTCTTATCGATCCTTCTAAACGGGTAGCTTCTTCTGCACTGACCATTGCATTTTGACACAGTTCTGCTGCACGTTCTAAAGCAATATCACTTAAAAGCAACTGCTCAGATGCCCATAGCTGGCGAAACGGCTTTCTACTGTCTTCAACAGAAAGCATCTGGTTGAGTGATTCCAAGATCTTTACCTGAAGATCAAACCTCTGACGCCTACTTGCAGGAACTCCATTTGTCGATGGTGACTTCAGTTTTGCCATGTAGAACTGAAAACGTAGAAAACTTTCAACCAGTTGAAATTGATCGTCTGTAGTAGTATTGACTGGAAGTCCTAATGTAGCTTTGATCTCCTTGTCCAAAAGATCCTTAAAAGTTTTTGATTTTGTCTTGATAAAACCAGCTAAATTGACTTCAAAGCTGCCTTCTGGATCGATTGTAATAAATCTTTCTGCCTGTTCGTATGCTCCAGCATAATTCTCATTTAGGAGCAACGTCTTTACTAACTCAAAATAGATAGTAGGAAAGTTGTTGCCTCTTGCAACAGAGTCTGAAAGAAGATCCTCGGCCTCGGTGTAGTCTTGCTGAGATATAAGTACATTTGCCATTGCTACACGCGCCCAAGCGTAAGTTGGAGCCGAAACCAGAGCCAGTTCTGCCCATCTTCGAGCCTTCTGATACTCTTGCTTGCTTGCCAAAAAGTAGGCCAACTGTGCAAAAAGGCGAAAATCTCTTGGCGAAGCAGCAAGCTGCTTTCCAAGCTCTTCAGCTACAAGCCCTTCTTCTTTTCCACCAAGAAGATAAGTTATTGCTAGCCCACCGTGTGCAGTCTCGTGATCTGGTGTTATGGCCAACTGTTTCTTGTAATACTGCTCTGCATTTTCAAGCTCACCCTTTGAGCGGTAGATATTTGCCAACCCAGCATAAGAAGCAGAATCTTTTGGTTGCAGCTTTATAGCCTGTTGATAAGACTGTGCCGCTTCATCGAGTTTGAGCCGTAAAAGAAAACTCGATGCGAGTGCTTGAAAATATTTGCCCTCTTTTGGATCAAGTTCAACAGCTCTCTTCATAACTCGTCCAGCATCTTCGCCATCTTCTGCATTCAAGTAAAAGACTGCCACCTGTGCCAGCCGGGCAGCATTGTCAGTAGCTACAGCCTCAAAATCGCGCATCAGCTTGATCGCCTCTTCCCTGTAACCATAACGTAGTACCGTTGAAGGAAAAGACCATATATTTAAGAAGGTTCTGTCGCTTATCGGTTTTGGAAGCTCTTCAAAAGCCTTTCGGAACTCTTCCACTGCCCTTTCTGCAACTTGCTGTTTAAGATAGTTCTCTGCTACAGCAGCTCGTGCTCTAAGAAGTAGATCATAAGCTGGTGCAGAAAGTGCTGTCTCTTTCTTAACAAAAGCTTCCAAAAGTTTGATGCGCTCGTCGGCTTTTGTTTCACTGATCTTTACTAGCTCAACCTGCTGCTCTAGCAAACTATCAAGTGCCACACCATAGTTTGGTCTCTCAACCAATTCTTTAGGTGCTTTCTCAGGTGAAGCAGGGCTTTTTTTCTCTGTTTTATTTGCCGTTTTGCCAATAGTTTTAGATCTGCTGGAAACTTTAGTTTTTCCATAGGTCTTGCGACCAGTAGTCTGTGCCTGCAAAGACGTACTGAAGAGAAAAGTAGCAAGTAGAAGTGAAGTAACTAAACTCGTTCTCATCATATTATCTGTAGAGCTTCTTGAGTGCCTGCTTCAGTAGCCACTCAAATTCGTGCTTCTGCTCTTCTTTCAGTGTTGTGCTGACAGCCTTTTCAGCTTGGCTCTGCTGCCAACCAAAGTTTACTAGTGCTGAGACCAGATCGGACTTCAATATACTGTCACTGACTGTACCTGCAGAACCAGGCTCTTCGGCCTGTGTGGAAAGAGACTTCAGTTTGTCGCGTAGTTCAATTACTAGCCTCTCACCAGTCTTTTTGCCAACTCCAGGGATCGAAGTTAGCCTTACAAGATTTCCAGAAACTACAGCTTGAATCAACTCGTCTGCACTCAAACCAGACAGTAGAGTGAGTGCCAATTTCGGCCCAACCCCACTGACACTTATCAACTTGAGAAAAAGCTCTTTCTCCAAAGGCGTGTGAAATCCATAAAGTTGTATCGCATCTTCACGAACATAAGTAAAAACGTGGAAGGTTGCGACTGCCCCCAGATCTCCCAGCTTGTAGTAGGTTGAAAGTGGAATCTGCACTTCGTAACCTACTCCACCAATATCAACAACCGAATGATTTGTACTCTTAGTTAAAAGCTTTCCTGTCAGGTATGCAATCATAGCGCGATGATAGCACACTCAACTTAGTCAAACAAAAGGAGTCAGTAACGTATCTTGAGACGCTTCATCTTGTCGTAAAGCCCTTTTCTTGAAACACCTAGCAGTAGTGCTGTGCGCCGTATGTTTCCTTTACACTGTTTTATGGTCTTGGTTATTATCTCTTTTTCTGTTAAAGCTAAAAGATCTTCCAGTGTTGTTCCTGGTGTCAACGGTAGATTCACATTCAACTCTGTCGCAGCTACAGTGTCGGTCAGTTTCAGACTGTTGCTACTTTGCACTATATCGGAAGAAAGGTCATACTTCTCTACAATCCCTTTATCTCCAGAAAAAGCTACTATGCGGTCTATCTCATTCTTAAGCTGCCTGACATTACCTGGCCAGTCATAGCCTTCAAATATAGATAATACTTCTGCACTAAAGCCCAGCTCTTTTCCAGTTCTTTGACAAGCTTGCTGGAGAAAGAATTGCGCAAGTAATATTATCTCTTCTCGCCTCTGTCTGAGACTAGGTACATAGAGTCTTATTATGTTGAGACGATGATAGAGATCTTCTCTAAATTCTCCACGCTCAACCATCACCTCTAGATCCCTATTTGTGCTAGCAAGAACACGTACATCTACTCTGATAGGCCGAGAATAGCCGATAGGTTGAATCTCACCTTCTTGAAAAAATCTGAGTAGCTTTGGTTGTATGCTCAGATGAAGATCTCCTATCTCATCAAGCAGTAAAGTTCCTCCATTTGCTGCTCTTATAATACCTTCATAATCAACGTTTGCACCTGTAAAAGCACCTTTGCGATAACCAAACAGTTGTGCTTCAACAATTTCACTTGGTGTAGCAGTACAGTTAAAAGGAATGAAAGGCCGTCCACTACGTTCACTCACAGAATGTATTGCTCTGGCTACAAGCTCCTTACCCGTTCCAGACTCTCCTGTAATTAGCACTGTTAAGTCACTTGAATGTATTCTTAGAATCTGACTACTCAACTCAGACATCTTACGGCTGGCATAGACAAGATCCTTAAAATTGGCAAAGTTTTTGAGCTGTTTACTGTCAGCTTCGCTAAACTCTACCCTGCGCCCCTCCTGTTGTACCGAAATAGAGAAAAGCTCACCAGCAATCTCTACAAAATTCTGTACCATCTCTTCATGAACAAACTTCTTTGATGTTGTCCAAGCTACAACAAGCAACTGCTTCTGTTCGTTTATCGCTATAGTGGCTAGATAGAGCAGTTCGTCATATTTTCTACCAGCTATCCAACCCTTCTGACCAAGCTTCACTGCATCCTGAACTCTTCTGTCTATAGCTTTCTTAAAAAGGCTTACATCGTCTGTAGCTGTAAGAAACTTGATCTTTGCTTCAGTATCAGCTTCGTACAAGACTACAATCTCAGCATTCAGTTGCAGACAGATAGCATCAGCTATTTGTGAAATTAGCGATTCTCTATCTTTACAAGACTTTATCATCTTGGATATAGATTTACGATCTTGTAGCAACTGCTGCTTAAATGAAGCCTGTCCACCTGTTACCTTTGGCAGACGACGAGACATCTCTTTGAATTTCTCTTGTAAAGGCGTTACTAAATGCTTTGCGCCTAACTCATCTAATATTTCTATTGCTCGTTCTGTATCAGATACAGCTTTGATAAGTTCTGACTTCTTTCTTGATAAATGCTCTGCTCTTTTAATAAAACAGAATGCCTTCTCCAATGGAAGTGAAAGTGTTTCAAATATTGCTATTGCACGAGTGAAAGATAGTGTTTCACCTTCTCCTCTAGCGACTGAAATGTTGCCTTTTGTGTAAAGCCACCTACCTTCAAGTAGTAGATTTGGACTTCTTGAAAGAAGAATTTCTGCATTTGCTAAAAGCTCCCCTGCTTGGTCAAAGTTCTTTTCCAGAGTGTAAGCATTGGCAAGTAGCAACTTTGCCTCAACAGCAAAGAAGATACGGTTTATCTGTTGAGCAATTTTTAGACCTTCCTGCAGGTGGTTTATAGCCTGTTTTGTATCATTAAGTGATATATATATAGCTCCAAGTTCAATATTAGCAAAGCTTATACATTCCTTAAAATTTATTTGACGCGCAAGTTCTAAAGAAGAATCTAACATCTGTCTTGCAGTCTGTATTTGATCTCTTAATCCATAAAGTAGGCCGAATAGACCAAGTGCTATAGCCTCACCTTGATCATACTGTATTCGACGAGATATTGTGATACTTTTTTCTAACAACTGTTCGGCTCTTATCAAGTCACCACAAAGTATCAAGCTATAAGCAAGGTTGTTGTAAGTTTGTGCAATAACGCTACTTGCAAGGCTAGACTCAAAAGTCTTCAATAGATTTTCATAGATTAGTATAGCCTTGCGAAGTTTGCCTTGAAAAAAATGTGTTGTTCCTAAATTTACTGTTGCTTCTGCCTCTACCTTTTCGTCCTTTGCTTCCTTGGAAAGTGTTATTGCTTGGTTGAGAAAACTGAGACCTTCATCAAAATTTCCCAAACCACTCGACACAAGACCAAAATAGAGGTAACAGCGAGCTTCTAAAGCTTTGTTTGAACTTTTGACAAAACTCTTCAGTGCTATGTTCAAGTGCTCACGAGCAATCACATATTCACCGAGGTGGTAGTAGACTTGGCCAAGTTCAAGGTGGGCTACAGATTCTAACTCCTTCTCGCCTGCTATCGAAGAATACCTTATAGCTTCATCAAGAAGTGTTAAGGCCGACGGATAGTTGAGTGTAGAGGAATAGGCTTCACCAAGATGAAGGCTAACAAGTGCACGCTCTTGAACAGGTAGACGAGCACGTGATGGTGCAGTGTCATAAGGCTGAAGTATGTCAAAAACTCCTGCAGAGTGGCCTTGCAAAGTTAAACGTTCAGCTATCTTTGCTCGTAACCTTGCATAAACCGCAGCCTGTTCTTGAGTCAATGGAGGAGGAAGGTGTCTCTGTTTTGCTATAGCTTCATCTATTAGACCATTTGCTAGATCTGTCCTGATCTGTTCAACAAGCATCTTCTACATTCTCCAGTTTGTAGCAAACGGACAGCAAAACTGCAGCAACTGCACTATGTGGCAAAGTCTAAAATTTTGAAAATAGTGCTACGGCTTCTATATTACTCTTCGTCGTAAATTCCTTCACATATTCTCGAAAGTTCCCGGCTGTCACGCAAAGAAACACGCTGAGCAAAATAATGATAGATATCTTCTATGCCACTGGTCATGCTTTCAAGCAACTCCAGACCTCTTGGAGTTATTCTTGAGATTGAGAGCCGCCTATCTTCTGTTGAACGATCACGCTCAACAAGCCCTTGCTGCTCAAGTCGGTCTATCAACCTAGTTACATCGGGTGCTCTCTCTATCATCCTTTTTGCAATTTCGCAGCGTGGATAACCATCTGGGTGTCCACCCCTTAGTATCCTCAGTACATTGTACTGACCGTGAGTAATATTATGCTCAGCGCAAAGCTTGTCTACTTTATCGCGCATGTGACTGGCTGCTACAAGCAGGTTCAGCATTGCTTCCTGAGCAGGGCTTTCAAAACGCATCTGTTTTATTCTTCTCTGAAGACCTTCACTCATATAGTTTAGCTTTATAACACACCCCAAATCCTGTCTCAACAAAGAAATATATTCTAAGTCTATAGCATAGGATGGTAGTAGTATCTTATCAATGCTGAACAGGTTCTTTGTAAAATCTCTTCTATTGGTAGCATATCTTCTGGAGATTTTGCTTTTGGAACCCCAACACCCTTTCTATGTCCATCCTTCTCTTCTTTGTTTATAGCACAGGAGAGCTTTCCGTCTTCTCGTCGGAAAATATCAACATTTCCGTGTTTTGTCTTGATCTCAATAAGATCGTCAAAGCCACGCCCTGATATTACTACAACATATTCCATTGTTCCCCAAGCATAAAACTTATCTTCTCCACCAATAGTTGGCGAGGTTCTGTGCTCAGCCCAAAGCTTATCAATCAACACTGTAAACTCTTTCAAGATTTGACTGAACTGCTCATCGAAATCGCGTACTCCAGGCACCCCATCTTTATTTTCATAAAGAAACTCTCCTGCTTGGAATTGCATTTGATCTGGCCTTTCTTTGACTAGTTTATAGTTAGTCTATTATGATTGCTTTTTTTTAATAACTACTTTTGGAAACATATATGAAAATAGGTCTGGAAGTCCTCTTTGAAAACTACTTGGGACTCTTGAAAGACGCAAGAGTTGGACTAATTGTACACCCTGCCTCTGTAAACAGTAACTTTGAACATGCAGCCGATCTCTTTTTCAACTGCAAAGAGTTTCAGCTTACTACCCTATTTGGGCCCCAACACGGCATCCGTGGTGAAACCCAAGACAATATGATAGAGTGGCAAGGCTTTTATGATAAACGCACTGGTATTGAAGTCCATAGCCTCTACGGCGAAACACGTATCCCTACAGAAGAGATGCTTCATAACGTAGATGTTCTAGTCTTTGACTTACAAGACGTTGGAACACGTGTTTATACATTTATTTATACTATGGCTTATGCTATGCAAGCCTGCGCCAAGCACAAGAAGCGTATGGTAATACTTGATAGGCCAAATCCTATTGGAGGCCATCTTGTTGAAGGCAACCTGCTCAACCCTAGTCACAGCTCATTTGTTGGCCTTTTTCCTATAGCAATGCGCCATGCAATGACGGTTGGTGAACTAGCTAAAATGTTTAATGATGCTTTTGGCATAGGATGTGAACTGGAAGTTGTCCCAATGCAAGGATGGAAAAGATCTTTCTGGTGGGATGATACAAAACTGAGAAACTGGATACTTCCATCACCCAACATGCCAACTATAGATACTGCGACTGTCTATCCAGGTACGGTAATCTTTGAAGGAACGATGGTCTCTGAAGGGCGTGGCACGACAAAGCCTTTTGAACTCATAGGCGCACCTTACATAGATCCATATCAACTAACAGAAGCCCTCAACAGATACAACTTCGAAGGGGTCTACTTCAGACCCACCTACTTTCAACCTACATTTCACAAACACGCTGGAAAGCTTTGTGGTGCTGTGCAACTTCACGTACTCGACCGAGAGCGTTTCAAACCAGTCATAGTTGCTGTAGCAATGCTACATTCTATCTATCATCTCTATAAAGAAGATTTCCAGTGGAAACAGCCCCCCTACGAGTATGTCCACGATAAACTGCCTATAGACGTGATCTTTGGAACAGATCAGATTAGAAAACAGATAGAGGCAGTTGTAAGCGTTGAGGATATAGAAACAAGCTGGGAAAACGATGTGATAGGATTTCAGAATTTAAGAAGCAAGTACTTGCTTTATGAGTAAACACAGAGAATTTAAGGCTGAAACTAAAAGGGCTTACCAGACTAGTAAGCCTCTTTTTAATTTCTCTTTTATCAAGACTATCTGGAAAATTGAACTGCATTAGCAGGAGCACGTGTCACAGTGTCTACGGCTAGGTCTAAAATCAGATCCATCATCCAGATCGTTACTATAGAAAATAGGTGCAATAACCTGCTCAACTTCTTCAACTTCAAATTCGAAATCTACATCTTTTGTATTAGTAGTATTGCTCATCGATACCTCCTTAGTTTGTTTGTTCTTGTTAGTTCGTAACTCGTAATAGATTAAAGGGATTTAACCACTTTTGCTGCGTAGCAGATATGGTACAAATCATACAGCTACATGTCAATTCTATTTATTTACTATTTTCTATAACTTCATTACAACTACTTTAATACTTAGCCTGTTTTGACAGAAAGCTACACCCATACTTTCTGGTAAAGAGCAGTATTACTGTTTGTTGTAGAAACAAAAAGTCTATATTGAAGTCTAATTCGATATAAACAAAAATCTGTCTGAGGTGTAAATGTCATGTCTTTTTGTCGATCTATTCTTCTTTTGTCACTATTTTTAGGTCTGATGATAACTTTTAGCCCAAATAGCCAAGCAGCAGAACATTTCACCATAGCAATACAACCTTTGGGGAAAGTAGATTCCAAGCTAATTGAACATGTAAAACATGAGATACAGAAAGTTTATAAAGGAGAGCTTATAGTCTTATCTCCGGTTCCTCTTCCAAAAGAAGCTTATTATGCACCAAGAAATCGTTACCGAGCAGAAAAGCTTGCATTGCTGTTCGATGGTCAATCAAAACAATACTCAAAGATAGTAGTTATAACAGACAAAGATATATCAACCACAAAAGCAGATATTATAGACTGGGGCATTTTTGGATACTCTCTTTTAGGTAGGCGACCAGCCATAGTCTCTACTTTCAGGTTGGCAAAAGCTGGCAAAGGGAAACGTTTCTACGAAAGATTGGCAAAACTGGTCTATCACGAACTGGGACATACTTTTGGAGTCGATCACTGTCCCAATGTAGGCTGCTATATGCAAGATGTGAAAGGAAAAATAGCTGTAGTGGACAACTGGAAAAGCTTCTGCTCCACTTGCCAGAACCTGTTGAGTAAACAACTCAAGTAGTAAAAGCTACTCTCCGCTTTTGAGCAGTTTTTTGCCACTTTCAGACAACATTACTTCATCAAGGTTGAGCCTGACCATTCCTCCAGCATCAGAAAACCCAGGATTCTGGCCAGCACGCCGTCGCCGTACTAGAAAGATCGTACAACCCAAAACTGTTCCACCAGATAGTGCAGCCAAAAGCCCTATTCCAATTATCGAGAAAACACTGATAAGCATCTGTGCTGTCTTGGTAGCTTCGGAAGAAAAACTCGAACTTGGCTTGCTGTAATCTATCCACTTAACGACATAATCATATTTAATACTAGCTACCAACTGTTCAGCTAAGAGCATTTCCGTAAAGTCATAAGCTTCAATAATATAGTTTCCTTCGCGTTTAATGATACTCTTGGCTAAATCTTGCTGAGATAGTCCCTCGCGCTCTTTGACCAGCTTGCCATAAGCATTGATAGACTGTTGTGGGGTGTGATATTCAAATATCAATAGATGTCCTTGATTTTTATCAGTTGCATAATCTGCAAAAGCTACTTCTGTTCCAAAATTTGGATAGAAATCAAATTTTTCACCATCAAGCCCAGTTATCCTAGAAAAAGCTTTTTTGCCAAGTATGTACCTTACCGTCCTTGCTTTGAGATCGGTCTGAGGCAGATGTGCAATAACAGAAGGAAGCGACTTTGCATTCTCTATATCTTCAAGAGTCAACTGAGCATTCTCCTTCTCTTCTAGTTTTGTTATCTCGCTTGAAATAGCTTTTGCGAGCTGTTGTAGCTGTTTTTCGACAGCCCCAGTTTTTTGAACTTTTGATACTTGTACATACCTACTACCTTGCCAAAAACGCACTATTGAACCACTGTCATCTATATCCCCTTCATTTCCAAAATCTGTCTTCAGTGAGGATGGGTTACGATAAAAACTGTAAAGGCCATAAGCTTGCACTGGTTTACGAGCGACAAATATCTCTACTTTGTACTGACCATACTGGCGTTCAACAAGCCCTGTAACTCCATATTCTGCAAATATCTCCCTATCTTCAAAAGCTTCATCCAAAGCAGGAAAAGAGATCTTTATAGCTGCCGAAGCGTCAATATCCCCAAGACGTGCTGCTAGTAGTTCTTTCTCAGCTTTGGGTTCAACAGAAAGCGGAGCTTCCTTTTTTGTTTCAAGTATTGTTACATCAAAATCCTGAGCACGTGTAACTACAGAAAACAACAGAGTCAAAGACAAAAAGATAGAAGCAAAATATATATAGAATCTCTTCATAAAAGACCTTTCTGTGACTTGCCTTGAGGAGTTTGCATAGAGATCTGACACCAAAAACCAGACTTAGGTTCCTTTATTAAATCAAAAAGCTTGTACAGTCTAAACTACTAAACCAGCAGCATTTTTAGATCTGTTTGACTGTTTACTTATTCGATAGCTGTTAGTAGTAATCTAGCTCTCAGGCGGAGATTAAACAACTCTTTTTAAGAATCAAAACAGAGTGTTATAATGGCCTTTTTTCCAAACTACAACAGAAGATTTTGAGTTATGAAGAAAGAATACTGGATAAGAGATGTTCATATAAAGCCAAATCTAATCCTGGCTCCAATGGCTGGAGTCACCGATTCGGCTTTTCGTAAGTTGATCAAGCGGTGTGGTGGAGTTGGGCTGATTGTTACTGAGTTTATTAGCGTTGAAGGGCTGACTCGAAACAACTTGAAAACTCACAAGATGATGTTCTTTGAAGAAGAAGAACGCCCTATCTCAATACAGTTCTTTGGCCATAATGCAGACCGTATGGCTGCTGCTGCCGAGATTGCTGAAGCTGCTGGAGCCGACATTGTAGATATCAACTGTGGCTGTCCTGCAAAAAAAGTTGTTGGAAGCGGTGGTGGTTCTAGTCTTTTGCGTGACTTGCCAAAAATGGAAAATATCCTGCGCTCGGTTCGCAAAGCAATAAAGATACCTCTAACACTTAAATACCGTATAGGTTGGGATGAAAACTCTATCAATGCTATAGAAGTTGGCAAGCTTGCCGAAGGTTGTGGAGTGGAACAACTTGCAATTCATGGGCGCACTCGTGCTCAAGGCTATAGTGGCTTTGCAAACTGGGATATTGTATCTCAAGTAAAAGAGGCAGTAAAAATCCCTATTGTTGGAAGTGGAGACGTGCGCACCATCGAACAAGCTCTTACAAGGCTTCGTGAAACCGGTGTTGATGGAGTAATGATCGGACGTGGAGCTATGGCAAACCCATGGATCTTTCGCCAAACCTATGAAGCAATGCAAGGTTTGCCTATTCACCAACCTTCCCTTGAAGAAAAACGGGTCTTTCTGATGGACTACTTTGACGTAATGTTAAAAGAGATGCCAAGTGAAAAAGGTGCTCTTGGGAAAGTTAAACAACTTTGTGCACAGTTTACACACGGGCTACCAGGTGGCTCGGCCTTTCGACAGCAAGTCTTTCATTCACAGTCGGTTGTAGAACTTACAGACAAGATCAACAACTACTTCTCTGCCGTAGAACTCCAACTCACTGCATAAAGTTTATGAGAGTATTCGAGCAGCAGTTGCAAGAAAATGTACCACTGCTCGATCTCTGCACTCTCGGCATAGGTGGTGCAGCAAGATTTTATGTCAAAGCTACAGATTTTCAGACCATAGAAGCAGCCGTCAAATGGTCTAAAAAGAAGATGCTACCCCTATTCGTTCTAGGAGGTGGGAGCAATATTTTAGTTTCAGACAATGGTTTTTCAGGATTGGTGCTTCATTTAGCTACAAAAGGGATCGAGTGGAAACAACAAACCAATTCTCTGCTAGCTAAAGTAGATGCTGGTGAACAGTGGGATAACTTTGTAGAGCAGACTATTTCAAAAAATCTCGCAGGTGTAGAATGCCTCTCTGGTATTCCTGGAAGTGTTGGGGCAACTCCTATTCAGAACGTTGGTGCATATGGTCAGGAAGTAAGCGAAACTATTACCTCAGTTACAGCATACGATAGACTAGCAGAAAAACTTGTTACATTTTCAAATGATGAATGCCATTTTGCTTATCGCAACAGTCTATTTAAGTCTCTATCTCCTAACCGCTTTATTCTACTAGAAGTAACTTACAGATTAAATCCTGATGGTAGCCCAACAATCCGTTATCCTGAACTACTCAAACTTTTTTCTCAAAAACCTTCCCTTTCTGAGCTAAGAGAAGTCGTCATCAAGCTACGCCGCAGCAAAGGAATGGTGATTGATTCAACAGATCCAGACTCAAGAAGTGCGGGATCGTTCTTCATCAATCCAACTATTAGCAAAGAAGAATTCGAACAGTTGTTAAATAGACTTGATCTATCTAGAGAATTGATACCAAATTTTGCCGCACCTGAAGGTAGAGTAAAGCTTTCTGCTGGGTGGCTGATTGAAAATGCAGGATTTCAGAAAGGCTACAAACACTCAAATGTAGCTATCTCATCAAAGCACGCTCTTGCACTAGTCAACTCTGGGAACGCAAAGGCTAGAGATCTTGTAGAGCTAATGGAGCAGATACAGAGCAAAGTTAAAGAGTCTTTTGATATTGTTTTGACTCCTGAGCCAGTTTTTGTAGGGTTTTAAAACTGGCTCGAAAGTGTTACAAGTGTTGGGTTAGTAGTCTCTCCAAATGCAGTTTCATGAGCAAGTACTGAATCAAGCTCTGCCTCAATGTCGCCAACTGCAGCAGACAAAGCTTTGAAGTCGAAGAGTTCACGATCCAGCATATGTGATGGAACTATTCGGCCAAGTGCTGCAAACATTGAAGTCCAGACTTTTGGAAACTCTTGTTGCAGATCGGCAATAAGTTTCTTAACTCTTTTGCGCTTTAAGTTCTCCTGAGAACCACAAAGATCGCAGGGAATGATAGGAAACTGCTCTGTTTCTGCATATTCAGCAATATCTCTTTCACGACAAAAGGCCAATGGTCTGATCACTGTGTTTCGTCCATCGTCACTTCTAAGTATTGGTGGCATCGACTTCATAGTGCCATTGAAAAAGAAATTCAGTAGAAATGTTTCTAACACATCATCAGCATGATGGCCAAGAGCTATTTTGTTACAACCTTCTTCAATAGCAGTCTTGTAAAGTATTCCTCTTCGGAGGCGCGAGCAAAGTGAGCAGGTAGTTTGGCCTTCTGGAATCAAGCGCTTGACTATAGAGTAAGTATCTTTCTCAACAATTCTGAAAGGAACTCCAAGTTCAGTCAGATAGGTGGGTAGAATGTGTTCAGGAAATCCAGGTTGTTTCTGGTCAAGATTTACTGCGAGAAGCTCAAAATGTATAGGTGCACGTTTTTGTAGGTGATATAACAGAGAGAGTAGTGTATAGCTATCTTTTCCACCACTCAAACAAACCATGATTTTGTCACCTTCGCTGATCATTGAAAACTGGTCTATAGCTTCTCCCATACGACGAAAGAGTCGCTTTCTCAACTTGTTAGCAAGCTCGTTCTTAATCTCCATCTAGTAAACTACCTCCTGATTGCTACTGGCTCAACCTTCTCTTCATCTCGTTTTCAAGGTCTTCAAGATTTTTATAACGAGTGTTTCGGGAAAGAGCAGCATCTATGCCTATATTCTGGCCAAGGTCTTCCAAAATCTTCATAAGTGTTGTATTGCCCCTCTCAGCCAGTACCTCTGTTGCAAAAAGAGAATAAGAATAAGCAACAGAAGCTGTTGATGTCGAGAAGTTCATGAAGGAACCTTCCAGCATCTTTAGTGAAACAAGGCTTTCAGCTTTGGCTAACCTATCTTTAGAAGAAGTACGTCCTTCCATAATCTGTGCTATGCCTTCATTCAACCAAGTTGGACATCGGCCTTGTGCTTTGAAGCGGATGAAGGAGTGAGTGAGTTCGTGTGTGATAGTTCTGGAAAGTTCGTCGTTTACGCTGTCGAGTCCACCAACGGGTATTCTCAACTTTCCATCGTTGAGTGCACCTACCCAAGAAGGTGCATTGGTAATGTTAGAAAATGTTGTTTCTGTATAAAATACTGCACTTATCTTTT
>JAEUQL010000240.1 GCA_016789295.1 Blastocatellia bacterium
TCCGCCTTGCATTGTGCCGCGAGCTACGTTGTGTTGAACGCGATAGCCGACGAAAGTTTCCATATCGCCACTAACGCGCAGGATTGGCATATTGACGGCGATCTCACGACTTGGAGTACGCAAGATCTTGTATAGGTTTGGATCTAGGTTTAGAAGTTCGGCTGCGTGGTCAAAACGCGCCATCATCGATTCAAAAAGGCTGTGTTCATTGTATTTTTGTATGTTGGTGACCATTAAAATCCTCCGAGCAATTATAGAGGCAAGGTAATTTAACTGGTCACGCTATATTAACTTTGAAAGGCTTTTAACGCAACTAAATGGATGCGTCAGAATAGAGTATTTTGAACAACTTGGACTTTTTCATAAATAGTCGATAGTAAAGCGTGACAAAAGACTGTTATATGCTACAATCGGCCAATGCTATAATCTAGTCCATCGAGAAAGAAGGCTATTTTGATACTCTTTCTTGGACGCAAAATCCCCAATACATTACAAAAATATATGAGAGATAAAAACCAGCACGAACAGACGCGCATTGCATACACCATTCCCGTGATAATCAAAGGGAAGAATCTTGAAGAGCGAGCCTATGTAGAGAAGACAACAGCCGAGAATGTGACCAGAAGAGGGGTCTTCTTCTGCACCAACCAGCCCCTTACACAAGGCTCACAAGTAAGGCTTTACTCCTGTGACGATCCAACACGAAGTATTGCAAAAGTTGAAGTTGTATGGATTCGTCAAGAACCAACAGTAGGTGTTGGAGCAAAGCTTGTAGGAAGAAATGACAGGTGGATGAAGTTTCTGGTTCAAAACTCCATCTCTGTGGTTGAAGATGAAGAAGTAGCCGATCTCTCTTAATGTTTGAAAGTAGTCCTAAAAGACTACTGCAACCGGCTAATCTCTATATTTCTGCTCAATAACAGATTTTGGTATGTAGTCTGAAGCTACCTCAAGGTTTATACCTTGAATGTAGGCTAGTGTAGCCATTGCCAAAGCACCTAGAGAGAGAAACAGTCTCGAATCGTTAGCTCTACTCTTTGCTGAAGCATATTTTTTGTGTGATTCCAGTGCTTTGATAAGCGAATCATTAAAATCTCTGGTATCTTTTTTGATCACGCCAGGAATTAGATTGATTTCGTGGACAGCTACATTTAAGGCATAGTCTAAAAACTGTTCAGGTACTATTTTTGGATCGGTTGCCTCAAGAGCTTTAATAAAAAGGTCTGGCAGCGTTGGTTCTTTTTTGCAGAAAGCTTTCAACATATCTACCTGGTGATAAGCATAATTGCCTGTGCGTGTACTAGATCTTCTTAAAAGCTCTGTATCAATCTCTAGAAGGTCATCGAGGATATGCCATTCACGGCAGATTGTAGCCAAATAGAAAGCTTGCAGCCAAGCTCCAGCGTGTGTTCTGTCGTTTACTCCACTTGGGGTTTTCATTACAGGCTCAAATGGAGGCACAAAGACTTCTATAGGCTCGGCTTTTTCTGACACTTTGGCAAGCAGAAATTGGTTATTGAGTGCATAAGCGGCCAAGCGCAGTATATTTGCAAGCTCGTGTGAATATGGCTTGGTCAGTGACAAAAGACCCGCATAGTGGATCGCATCAGTAGCCAAGCCTCCCAAATCTGGCAAAGGGTCGTTTGCAAGCATCTCTTTGCCAGTTTCAAAGATAAGCCCATTGTAAAACTCCAACTGAGACTCAACGTCAAGATCTATCTTATGTCTAGTTATAGTGACCATAGACTATTTTCCTGAAATATCGAACTGTCGTACTTTCACATTTTGAGCTACAGGAGTACCACTTTGAACAGCAATAGGGGCACGGACTTCGTAGTAATCAACCTCTTTGCTGCGTAGAGCTTTCAGTAGTTTTCCTCCTACGGTGTCAGCATCTTTGAGCTTTACTTTACTAGCACTCTTCTCGGTTGCAATCATCAGTTTTGCTATCTCTTCAAAATAGCTTCTAGTTCCTTGTTCAGCAACAGTGCCATCGGCTAAATTTCTAGTTCCTAAGCCACTGCTGCCTCCTTTGGCCTCAATTACAACAAAACGTTCTTTATTATCCTTACCTTTAACTAGCCAAACCTGATCGAAGTCGCCAGATGTAGAAGCTTTTGTAGAGCCACCCCAGAGCAGTTTGGCATCTTTGCCAAAGGTAGCTTTAACCCACTGCTCTCCAGCCATTTCACCAAGCTCTCGGCTTTTTTGAACCACCTGATTGCGCCATTTTGACAACTCTTGTTCTTGTGTTGAAGAAAACCTTTCTGGTGCTGCCTCCTTAAGCTTCTGAAGCTTGTCGCGTTCTACTTGAGCACTACTACGGTCTTTGAGCAACTGCGTTCTCTTAGCAGCAGTTGCAGATGGCCAAGCAAAGCTATCTGCATCGGCTAGGTATTTATGAGCAATTACACCAGTATCTAAAGTCTTAAACTTGCCTTCCACTTTGTCGAAGTACCTTTGAGGCAAGTTAGTATCCATGCGTTCGTAGTAGAGTTCTCCACTCTTGTATACCCAGCGATAACCATCTTCTGCATAACCTGGATCGTCGGGTGGAATCTTCTGCTTTTGAGCTTCTTGCCAACCTCGCCACTCTTTAGAGAAAAGACGTGGAGCCTGTTCTGGGTTATACCAAGATCTATTTTTTAAGGTAGATGGATTTTTGGCTACCTCACCGACTTCGGCTAAGTGAGCTTCTAGGTTTCGTAGATTACGCTGCACTGAGCTAATAAAATCTGGATCGGCATTTTCGTAGAGTTTTAGCAGGCGTTTCTGCGCGTCTATTTCCACCTCAAACTTTGTTTTGTAGAGATCCAACTTCTGTTGGTCGGTAAGATTTTTCCAATTCCCTAGATTCTCTTCCGTAAGCCTTGCAAGTTTTGGTGAGATGGATGGGTCTGCTGCCTGCAGTATATGAACAGCCTCCTCGCGCACTTTTGATGGGTCACCACCTTTACGAAAGAAGACTTCAACTTCAACACCATTCTTTCCTTGATTGACAGTAGTGACAGCATCACCCGACGTGCTTGCAAAGCGGCCATAGAAGTCTTTACCTTCTAACACAGTAACTTTGACAGGAACATTCTCAACTGCCAGCTTTCCAAGCTCACCTTTAAGAGCAGTTTCTATTTCTGCTCTAGCCCGCATTATCTGTACAAAGTTGTTTGCTTCTCCAAAACCATAGAGGTTGCGTAGCCCCCCAGCCTGTTTTGCAGTAACACCCAACATTCCACCCCAGAAAGCCATCTGGCCAACTGCCATCATGCGATCTTCTGGAGTCATCTTGTCCCAGTTTTGCCATAGGTCGCGTCCAGTGTTTGCTATTGCCAGAGTATCTGCATATTGTGCTGCTACTCCTAAACGCTGTTGCCAAGTCATAATTGTTAAGCCACGTTGCGACAGGTTTGCAACTTTAACAGTTTGGCTAAGAGCAGCAAGTCCACTGATACCACTGCTAGCAAGGTTTAACCAAGCCGAGCGGGCTTGCCTGCTTTCAAAAGGCGAAAGAGATTCTCCATGACTGTATATGTCATAAAGCTCTTCCCCGGCACGGCCAGCCGTCCAAAGACCTGCAGCACCGGCAACAATAGGAGCAGCCGTTCCTCCACTACCTATCAAGATCACTCCACCAGCTATTACACCACCAACAATTGCGATACCATCAACCCAAGGTGCAATCTCTTCCCACCAAGTATCAACCGTTGCAGGAGTGTTTGCTGCAGTTACTTTTACAGAACCATCTGCACCAGTCTCTAACTTTCCATTTTCTGGATAGTAGATACGACCCTGCGGCAGCTTGTTTGTATCTTTCCAGTGCGTGATGCTGTCGTACCGTCTGCCCTGATTATCTACAAAAAGATCTCTTCCAGTCTCTCTACCGTTTCTTACCTCTTTCACTCTAAAGAGCGGCAACTGTATCATTCCACCTTCTTTAGTATTGAGAACTATAGGAAGAACTGTCACCTTTGGCTGTTTACCACCGACCTCAGTTATCTGCTTCTCTATCTTCTGTAAAGTTTCATTCTGCTTATGATTCTTGGAGTAGAAGTTCCAATTACCATTCTCTAAAAGAGTCTCTTCTTGTGGATTTGTAGGTCGGTTGTCTGGCCTAAAATTCATCGCCATTCCTATCTCATTTCTAAGATCGGTATCTTTTAGAACCCTTGGTGCGTCTCCACGAAACTCTGCAAAGCGACTGAAGATAGGTGCTGTAACTGCCCGGTAGTTATCATCTATAAACTGATAGGTTTTACCACTTACTTGCTCAGCACCAGCAACGTTGACACGTGTTTTGATGTTCAGGTCGAGACTTTCTGAAAAAGTGAAAGCTCTTGGTTTGAGTAGTTTGTCGGTGGTTACTAATTTTTGATCTGGCTTATTCTCCGGTGGACCAACCAAATTGTTACTATCGCGTGAAAGTAGAGGAGTATCAAGAGGCAGTTCAGTTCTTAGAGTAGCTAAACTCTTTTCTAGCTTCTCCTGCTGACTAGGAATCTCTGCGCTCACTATCCATTTCTCTATACTCACACCTTTGTTGCCAAAGTGGCGGAAATTACTCTTAACATTTGTGTCATAGATATAAAGGTTTCTTTGGATGCTACCGTCGGGCTGTTTCTGTTTAACAACTACTGCAATCTCCTCTTCTGCAAGAGTAAGATCACTAGCTACTTTCCCAAGCTCTTTCGCAAGAGTACCTTTTTTGAGTGCATAGACTTCAAAGCTAGCCGTTGGATCTTTCTTCTTCCAGTCTTCAATAAGCTTCAGAGAAGCGTGTGCGGCACCTTGAAAGTTATAACCTTTGACTATGCTTTCAAGGGCTTGAAGAGAAGTTTTGTTATGGTCAAAGTAGGCTTCTACAGCCTTTGCGTTACCTTTACCGCTTAGCCCAATTCCTTTATCTTTCCACTGATCAAAGGCTGATTTTTTAAGATCTCTTGGAGACAATCCTCCAAGCCCTTTTGTTACAGCAACATCTAAGCCCATGTCTTTGAGACTAGGTGTCTCTACAGGCGGCATCTCTCTTTCTCGCCTGCGAAGTGGATCAAGCATCTTGAATGGATCACGCAATGGATCATCACGTTCAAAACTACGTTTTGCAGCTTGGTCACTATCTCTAATCATCTCTTCAAGAACTTTCAGCCTGGGATCAGAAAGTTCAATAACAGAAAGTTTTTCTTTAGGATCTCCTAAAACCCCTTTCCTATCTGTTGGATTAACAGTTTTATCATTTACTGATGGTAGGTTGGGCATCTGGAAGTCTTTCTGTGGTCTTTTCATAGACCCCGATGAGCCTGACCTATCTATATCAAAGCCTTTTAGCATACGGCTTCTCTTTACTGCATCAAAAAGTGGCCCAGCATTGAATATAGTGACATCTGCAACGTCTGGTACTGCAGATTTCCAAGCTTTTTCTGCTCTCTCTTCAGCAGTCTTTACACGAGAAAATTTCTCCTTCAAAGCAGCTACTTGTTCTGTTGAAATTTGGTCTGAACCCGAAGCATTGTTAACACTTGGCTGATCTGTAGATACTTTCTGCTCTTTACTATCGGGAACCTGAACAGGAAGCTGAACCAGGTTGCCAGCTTGGGGATTTTGAGGGATCTGGTTATTGATAAGAAATCGTAGCCTTGGCTCGACAAACTCCTTGCTTGCAAGTGTCTCTGTAAAGTCCGACTGTTGAACAGGTTGATTAGGAACTGATGATGCGGGACTGCTAGAAGGCTCACTATCTTTATCATTTAATTGCCAGTTAGTTATAAGGTTAGAATCATTGACTTTTAAAACCATACTTACCTCGTTAAATGTAGTTGGGGGCTAAAAGCACTTTCACTAAAGGCAAACTTAAGGAATATGTAAAGAACTCTATTTTTGCTATAGGTTATCGTTCACAATCTGGAAAAAGTTGTGCTATAAAATCCACTTGCCTTGGCTTTTCTACTACTAAAGAAATACTACTGAGCTGTTGCCTCTTCACTTGAACAAACCGCTATTATAGTCAAGATACCACCTATTCACTTAGCTACTACACGGCTTTAGTCAAGGATTTTCTTCAGTTTATGGCACATAAATTGTTTATTTTCTGATTTAGCTGTAGAAAAAGACTTTTTGGGTCTTTTTAACCACTCAATAATG
>JAEUQL010000241.1 GCA_016789295.1 Blastocatellia bacterium
AAAACTTGGTAAGTTCGGGAAATTCTGCTTTCAACAGTTCAAAAGCTGTTGCAACACTTGAGCCTTCGTCGAGTTCCAGGCTGATTTCTTGACGCCCTACGGCGTCTTTGCAAGCTCCAAAAAGAAGTATTTTGATCTCTATTCTCGTCATAGTTCGAATACAACCACCTTCATCTACTTAATTTATAAATGGCTATATTACATTGCTGTTGTGAGATTGTGTGAAGCGAGAACCGGTTTTGTTGCTAACAACTAGCTAATTCAAGGTTCTAAGTAGTTGAAAAAACTGTATTATGCGATTTTCTGCCCAATAAGCGTCTTCTTCTCGGTTTTTGCGTCCAACATAACCAACGTGCCCTCCGTGTCTAGTAGCCAACAGACAGACTCGACGGCTCATCTCTGTCTGTTGAAAAGTTTCAAAAGGAATAAATGGATCGTCTTTGGCTTGAATTAAAAGAGTTGGAATATTTATCTTTTTCAAGTAAGGAGCAGAACTGGATTTCTGGTAGTAGTCGTCTGCATCACGAAATTGATTGAAAGGAGCTACTATAAGATTGTCAAAGCTTCTTAAAGAAAGAGCTTTGTATGCTTTTGGAAGAGTACTATAGATGTCAGGATAGAGCTTTTTTCTAGTCTTATAACTGTTATGAAGTGAGAGTAAAAAGTTCCATTCGTAGATCCAATTTGATGGCCAGTGTATAGCTTCAGAACATTTGGCAAGGTCTATAGGAACAGATACAGCACACAGTCCACGGATGGAGGATGGAGGGGTTGAACCATACTCTCCACCAAGTTTGAGTGTTTGATTACCACCAAGCGAAAACCCTGCTATATATATATCTGATATGCCATCATTTAGAACAAGTTCATCAATAATAGACCTTAGATCATTTGTTAATCCAGCATGATAAGGTTTGGCAGAAAGATGAAAAGTGTTGCCGCATCCTCTTTGGTTGAGCCTTACAACATTGAAACCCGCCGCGTAACCTTTCACTGCTGTTGCTACAGCATATTTTGAACTGCTAGATCCTTCCAGACCATGAACAATTATCATCGTTGGAGCTTTTTGTGGGTCGAGCTGCCAACCACAATGAGCCAAGATCTGTGAGCTGCGGTCTACCTGAAAAAGTCTTTGAATACTGACTACATCAGCGTCAGGAAAATCTCTTGGCAAAAAACGGCCAGCCAAAGTCATCGTGTGTCTGTTCTTAAAAAGAGAGCGTGGATGAAATTCTTGCTCTAGCATCACTTGAAAGATAGATTCAAGTTGTCGCTCCCGATCTACCCTCTTTTCAGCTACTTTTTCGGAATCTGTAGTCAGTTTCTCTTGCATAATAGTCTATTTCTGCAAACATAAATCGGAATCAGACTTGCTAAAAGCTAAAGTATAATGTATTTGCACTTTCTATTAATCCCCAAAAACCTTTCTACCTCATTAAATTTGGAGAAGCAGTATGGCAAGTAATGAGCTTTTTAATTCAATCTCGAAGATGGATCAAGAAGGGGTCAAGTTTGGAAGGCGTAGTTTTATGCTAGCAACTGGTGCTGCTATACTTAGTGTAGGTGCTTGGCGATACTATTCTACACGCCCAATGACCTACTATCCAAGGAAGATAAGTTTCATTACCCCAAATAGAGATTTTTATGTTATGTCAGTAAATATGTTCTATTCACCAGAGATCGACTTAAATACTTGGCGTCTTCTTCTTAAAGGTGTTGATGGAAGACAGATAAGCTTGAGTATGGATGATATCAAAGCTTTTCCGAGCAAAGAGATCAGGCGGACATTCTGCTGCATAAGTAATCCTGTTGGAGGAACTGCCATCAGCAATGCTCTTTGGCGGGTAGTTTCGCTGAAAGAACTTCTTAAAACAATACTTACAGAAAAGCGAGATGGTGTTAGGATGTTAACTTCTGGAATGGATGGTTTCTATTCAAGTGTTTCACTCGATCTTGCATTACACGAAGATAGCTTCATTGCCTACGAGATGAATAGTGAAGCATTGCCGACTGATCATGGCTTTCCTGCTCGCATGATGATACCTGGCAAGTACGGTATGAAGCAGCCTAAGTGGCTCAAGAGCATAGAGTTGACAGACAGAGAAGTAGGGGGCTTTTACGAAGATCGTCTTTGGACACAAGATGGTGAAGTACAGGCTACTACTAGATTAGACCGTGCTGCAAATATTGAAACAGAAGGTGAAGATATAGTGCTAGAAGGAATAGCTTTCACAGGCTATCCATCTGTAGCAAAAGTTGAAGTTAGTGTTGATAATGGTAAGAGCTGGAGTAATGCTGTCTTGACGACAGAACCAGAAAAAAATGTGTGGACGTTGTGGAAGTATGTCTGGAGAAGACCGCTACCTGGACAATACACTGTTTTTTGCCGTGTTGTGGATCAAACAGGAAAACGGCAGGTAGAAGCAGAGTCAGGCAACTTTCCAAACGGTGCCACAGGGCTTCACAAAGTTACTTTAACAGTTGTTTGAATAAAATTTTAAGGAGGTTTTAATGAAAGAAGATCTAGATAGCTTAAGACCAAAATTTGAAGTTACTCGTAGACAGTTTGTAGTTACGTCTTTAGTGGCAGGCTTTGCTTTGGCTGTACAACCTGTCTCTGCAGATACTATCACTACCGATACAAAAGGGTTAATTGCTGGAGAAGTAAAGATCCCTGTTTCTGATGGTGAAATGCCTGCCTATAGAGCAGTGCCAGAGAAAGGTGAGAATTTTCCTGTAGTGCTTGTTGTGCAAGAGATCTTTGGTGTACACGAGCATATTAAAGACATATGCCGCCGTTTTGCCAAGCTTGGATATCTTGCTATTGCCCCTGAACTCTATGCACGTCAAGGTGATGTTTCAAAAATAACCGATTTTAGAGAGATAATAGAAAAAGTAGTTTCTAAAGTGCCAGACTCACAAGTAATGTTAGATCTGGATGCGACTGTAGATTGGGCTAGTAAATCTAAAGGTAGCAGCTCAAAACTTGCCATCACGGGTTTCTGTTGGGGTGGTCGTATAGTTTGGCTCTATGCAACACATAGCTCAAAGTTGAAGGCTGGGGTAGCTTGGTACGGTAGGTTAGTTGGGCAGCCAAGCGAACTTAGCCCAAAACATCCTATAGATATTGCAAGCCAACTTAAAGCCCCAGTGCTTGGGCTTTATGGAGAAGCTGATCAAGGTATTCCTGTAGAGTCTGTAAAGAAGATGCAAGAAGCTTTGAAAGGTTCAAAGAGTGAAATCATCCTCTATCCAGATACGCCACATGGATTTCATGCAGACTACCGACAGAGTTACAGAAAAGAACAAGCAGAAGATGGCTGGAAAAGGCTTCAAGAATGGTTCAAGAAGAATGGTGCTGCCTAAAACTATAAAACTTCAACAGACAACTTTGTCTGTTGAAGCTTCAACATTGCTGATACAAAGTCAGCATGGGACAAAAAGGATTATCATGACAGGGTACAAGGTTATTGCCTAGTTTTATAATGTTTATTGTATATTAGGTGATTAATCTTTTGGTAGTCGCTGCTTAGTCAAACCATATAAAGAAGCATAGGTTGGCTACTAACTTCTCAATGCTTCCTAATACAGTGTTACGCTTGGGAGCATGTTTTATAAAAATTGTTCTTTCATTCCTATTGCTAATGGCAGATATGAAAGAGCAATCTTGGCAAAGAAAGGACGGCCTTCTGCCGAGATAAAATAATTAGTAAAATAATAGTATAGTGATAAAACGAATCTACCATGCTGCCTATAATACAGGATGCCGTTTGGTATAGTCATTATGCTATTTTGCACCAGGCCACTCATTTACACAAGTAGTAACAAGGGTGAAAAGTTTGAGCGCAAGAAGAATCTTTCAAGAATTCCTGATTGTCAAGTGTGAATTGTGGGAAGGTGATTATTTTGCCAGAACGCTTGGAGACAAAGTTACAATAAACCCAGCACGTAAATATATCTGGTATCATTGAGCAGAAAAAGCAAGTAGTTAAACTGTTTGAATAAACAAAAGTGGAGGGAAAGCCAAGGTAGGTGAATGTGAACAGGTTCCGCCCGTAAGAGTTCACCCACCGTTCTCATAGAAGTTTCACTGCTTGTGGTGAGGTGTTTCACTTTCAATAAATATTAAGCATTAATACTGCAGTATCTACTTCTCAATAAAACATTCAGTCATGGTTATGGCTCACATCAACAACACGAATCACTGTTGTCCAGACATAGCTTACATCCTTATTAGATTCACATCCTTGCGAGTTATAAAGAGTGTCTGATATTGCTGTACCAGGTGGATCAAATGCAAATAACTTATTATTTAGTACAGAACAAAGTGCAACAGGATATCTTTTACAGATGCCTAGATCTTCTTCTACTCTTTCTTCACAGTCAGGGGTTTCTTTACACAACTGCTTGAAGCATTCGGTATCAAATCCACAAGGTTCCGTCTCTATACAATCTAAAGAACCAGGCTGCTTACTCCTATCTTTACAAATCAATAAAGTAGGTCTTCTTCCAAAACCTCTAGGAATGGAGTTGTTAAACCCAAGACAATCTAATGTAAAATTATTATCTTTATCATAGACGTAAACAGTTGTTATTACATTCCAGTAGGCAACGAGGTGATATTCAATATCCAAATAAGTTCTGGTTTCTATATCAGCTTTCACTAACCACCTGTATCTCTCTATTCTGGGTAAACCTATGGTGCCGGAAACTCCTCTTGGTACAGCTGCTTGTATCAGTTCTTGGTTGATAAATGTAGCACTCAGTTTATAGTTATAGTCATTATTAGTTTCATGCAATATCTCTTTCCAGTCTCCACTGGATAATAGTTCTGGATTGTCAGGTTTGAGAACCTTTAAATCATCTATTTTTTGTTTTTCTGCTCCTGGTAACCTGTCTAGTAAGCTGACAGGATCACACAGTTGGTAATGTTCATATATTGGACTGTCTGGAGATATGTTTTCTTGGCACATATAAGATGTACGTGTATTTTTAGCTTCAATAGCTTTTGCTAAGTGGTTTTGTAACCCTTCTCTTATTCTTTTGTAGGTTTCTTGATCTATTTTTTCCCTTACTATTCCAGTTGTTGATATTGCCTCATTTTCTGCCCATACTAATGCTACTTCTACATTTGTGTCTGATAACGCACGTCCAGTGAAAAGCAGTATATTAACAATTCCTATCGCAGCTACTATCCATAGGAAAAGGACAATTACTATTAGGGCTAATCCATGTTGTTGTTTTCTTTCTTTAAAACCTACTTTAAGTTTTCTATATAAGACTTTGAGTAATTCCATTTTTCAACTCCAGATGAGGTTTTGGAGAAACTTAAAAGAAAAAAGTATGCCAAACAATCAGACTATTTTCATATGGTTTGCTTGAAAAAGCCACAAGTATTTTGAACAGATATTTTATGCTACTGCCAAAAATGGCAGATATATTCTGCCACTTTTAGCATAGACTGCCAAAAATGGCAGTTTTGAGACCTACAGATCCTTTACTTTTGTAAAAACAGTTATGGCAAGGACTTTATAAATTTAATTTGTATAGTCATTTGCTTGAAAAGGAATCGGTTTACCTTTTTCAATCTCTTCGTAAGAGATTCGGTAAAAGATAGTTGAGTCGTCTCCTGGTCTAACAAGACAAAACATTGCTAAATTAATTTCTTTAAAGAAGATAAAGCCAACTAACCTATCTGATATCATACAAGTTCCGTGAATAAAGTTAAAATTCTTTAATTCAACAATTAGGAGTTTTTTAATCTTTTTGTTAGGGAAAAATTCATTTCTCAATACTTCTAATAAAATGGTAAGTATCTTACTACTGCTAACTTTTCCAGCATCATAGAACTCTGTGCTTTCCGAAAGATTGTCAAGAAAGTAGTTCCAAACATCTTTAAATTTTTCACAAGTTAAAGCCTTTTCTTTCAATGTATCTATTTTTTGATTTAGCATAATTGTACCTCTTCAAATTAAGTTAAAATTATTGATTTCTTAGTGTGTGTAAGCATTTGCTATTCCAAATCTGAAACCATACTTTACATTTCAAAACTGAGAGTATAAATAGATACAAAAATACTCAAAATACC
>JAEUQL010000242.1 GCA_016789295.1 Blastocatellia bacterium
CGTGACTCTTCTGGTCAGATTAGGTTAGTTCAAGAAGGCGATATCGTAGAGCGTGGCAATCTACTAGTAAGAATTAAAAATAGTGAATACTTATCACAGATTGATCAAGCACAACACCAGATAGATGAAAGTAGTTCGACAACTTTATCTATTGAAAGTCAGATGAACAAAGCTGAAGCAGCAGTTGAAAAGACAAGAATAGATTTTGAGCGTGCCAAAAATCTATATGAGAAAGAGAGTTTGACAAAGCCAGACTATGAGACTGCACAGAGCAACTATGTCCTTGCCAAAGCTGAGCTTGAGAGTGTAAGAGCACAAGCAAAGGCTGCCAAACAGAGAATAGAAGTTGCAAAAGCAGCACTAAAGATGGTAGAAGCTTCATATAGAGATACAACACTATATGCACCTATTTCTGGTGTCTTGATTAAACGTAGTGTTGAGATTGGTTCACTTACCCAGCCTGGCATACCAGCATTTACCATTGCTGATATAAACTCTGTAAAAGTGGTATTTAGTGTTCCTGACAAAACAATTCATAGTCTAAAAATTGGGCAGTTGTTGACTGTTACTATTGATTCTATTGCAGAGAGCAATTTTCAAGGTAGGATCACAGCTATAGCACCTTATGCAGACAGTAAAACTAGACTTTTTGAAATAGAGGTTACTATTACAAATAGTGATAAAAAACTCAAACCAGGGATGATTGCATCTATAAAACTTGAATCTGAAAAACAGAAAGAACTATTAACTGTTCCCGTTAGCTCAATCATCCGGTCAGATAGAGGTGATTATGCCGTCTTTGTTGTAGAAGAAGAGAATGGCAAAACTATAACTAAGCTCTATAATGTAACGCTTGGTGAGCCTTATGGTAACAGTATATCTATACTTTCTGGATTAGCTCTTAGTAGTAAAGTAGTTGTTAGTGGGGCAGCACAGTTGACAAATGGTGAAATTGTACAAATTGTTCCATAGTGCTACAAAAGGAGTAGAGTTATGACAAAAAGTAAAGATCAAAAACTGATAGAGAAGACTCAAAACAGTTCACGTTATTTTGTTGAGAACCGGCAAGTAGGTTGGGTCTTACTGATCCTAACTATTGTCTGGGGAACATATAGTTACTTTGCTATGCCACAGCGTAAAGACCCAGAAGTTCCTGTACGTCAAGCTGCAGCTATCACGCTCTGGTCTGGTGTAGAAGCAGAAAAAGTAGAACAATTGGTAACAAAAAAGATTGAAGCAGCTATAGCAGAGAATGAGAAAGTAACCAAAATAACTTCTGTTTCAAGAACGGGAATTTCTGTTGTTTATATTGAACTTGATGAGCGTCTTAAAGAGATAGGCAAAGAGTTAGATGATGTAAAGCTAAAGCTAGACTCAATAAAAGATCTTCCTGAAGGTGTTGAGCCAATAAATTTTATAAAAGATTTCGGTGACACCACGGCTCTGATGCTCACTGTAGCAAGTCCAAAAGCCGATAGCCTTGAAATAGAGATGCGTGCAAAAGTTTTGAAAGAGGCTATAAGTAAAGCACGTAAAAATAGGCGAAGTTCTCAAGAATCAGTTTCAATACTTTTTGTCTTTCCTAACAATACCGAAGCTCTGCTCTCATCTGCAAAGCGTTTTAAAAACTTTGTTCAAGACTCTTCAGTTTTGAAAGAGCCAGTACTTGTTGAATCAAGCAACTTCTTTTTTGTAGATGGTTCTTCAAATGATAATAAAGAAGGTATAACCAAGAAAGTAGATGAATTTCTAAAGCTCGAAGACGAACTGGCCGAACGTCATCCAGATATGTGGAAGCCAGTAGTTATTTACTCTATTGATCAATTGACAGAAGAGCTACAAAAATCTGTTGGTGATAAATACAGTTATCGTGAGATGGATGATTTTACAGAGAAGATAGAAAAAGCTATCAAGAGTAGCCCACTTGTAGCAAAGATATCTCGTTACGGAGTACTTCCTGAAAAAGTCTATCTCAAATATTCACAGCAACGGCTAGCCTCCTATGGCATTCAAGGAGGCCGACTCAAAGAGATTGTTCAAGCACAAAATATCTCACAGTCTGGAGGGACTCTCAACACCGAAGGTAGAAATTTGACAATACAACCTACAGGAGAATTTAAGAGTGAGAAAGAGCTTAGTAATGTACTCATACCTGACATTTCTGATACAGATGTAGTCTATTTACGAGATCTAGTTGATATAGAGCGTGGTTATGAAAATCCTGCTAGGTACTTGAATTTCTATAACTGGCAAGACAGTAGTAGTAGGTGGCAACGTTCACGGGCAATCACCTTTGCAATCAACATGCGGTCGGGTGAGAAGATAAGTGATTTTGGTCGTGAGATAGATACTATTCTTGAGAATGTAAAATCCCAAGTACCTTCAGATCTTCTGTTTGCTCGTACTTCAGACCAACCACTTCAAGTAGCAGAAAATGTTGGGCTTTTCATGCGTAGCCTTATAGAAGCTGTAGTACTTGTAGTAATAATTTCGCTGTTAGGTTTTTGGGAGTGGCGGTCAGCACTTTTGATGGCATTGTCTATTCCACTTACTCTCACAATGACTTTTGCGATGATGCATGCAATTGGGATAGATATACAGCAAGTCTCATTGGCTGCTCTCATTATTGCACTTGGTCTACTAGTTGATGATCCAGTAGTTGCAGGAGATGCTATCAAGCGTGAGCTTGAAAATGGCCATTCATCCAAGATATCTTCTTGGTTAGGGCCAAGTAAACTTGCTACAGCAATACTATTTGCAACAATTACAAATATCGTTGCCTATCTGCCATTTTTACTACTCAAAGGTGATATGGGACAGTTTCTTTATAGTTTTTCGGTAGTTCTAACTTGTTCACTTGTTGCATCAAGGCTTGTTTCAATGACATTTGTTCCACTAATTGGCTACTATCTGTTACGACCAAAACCTGGGGTGCAAAAAGTCAAGAATAACAATTTTGTTACAGTCTACAAAAAAGCTATTAGTTGGGTAATAGATCATCGATGGAAAGCACTTTTAGCTTCATTTTTAATACCTATCTTTGGTGTTATTGTGACAGCGCAACTCAAACCACAATTTCTACCAAAAGACCTTTCCTACCTCTCTTACATCGATATTTGGTTGCCAGAAGACGCTTCATTAACTGCTACAAATGATATAGCAAGACAGGTAGAGTCTATTGTTCAGCGTGAAGCAGGGATTTTTGCCCAAGAAGTTCATAAAAAAGAGGTTAAAGAAGATGTTCTTCAGTCTCTTACAACTTTTATAGGAGGCGGAGGCCCTCGTTTCTGGTTTACAGTTGCACCAGAGCTTGAACAATTGAACTATGCACAGATAGTAATCCAAGTAAAAGATAAACATCATACAGAACCGTTAATAGATAGAATACAGAAAGCTATTTCGTCAGAGGTTGCTGGTGCACGGATCGATGTTCGTCAACTGGAATCAGGAAGTGCTGTAGGGCTTCCAGTAGCTTTTAGAATTGTAGGAAGCGATATTAATACGCTTAGAAGCCTAGCAGAAGAGGTAAAAGCTATTCTTGCTTCTTCACCAGTTGCAATGCGTGTTCGTGACGATTGGGGTGCTGAGAGTTTTAAGGTAAAGCTGAAGACTGATAGTCAAAGAGCAAATATCATAGGATTTACAAATGCCGATGTTGCAAACTCTTCACTAGCTAGTTTTGATGGACTTCCTATAACAATACTACGCGAAGGAGACAAACAGATACCTGTTGTTACTAGACTCAAGCTGGAGGAGAGAGCCAAGTTTGCAGATCTGAAAAATCTCTATATCTTTAATGAGCAAGGGCGAGTGCCACTAAAACAGGTCTCATCTATAGAGTACGAAATGGAGGCTGAACAGATAAAACGCTACAACCAGTTTAGGGCAATTACTGTTTCGTGTGCGCCTGCAACAGGCGTGCTCTCTGCTGAAGTGGTCGATTCAGTGCGGGAACGTTTGACTGCATTGTCAAAACAGCTACCACCAGGATACAAGCTAGAAATAGCAGGTGAAGAGGCAGAACAGGTTAAAGGTTTTAATGATCTTGCTATTGTACTTGTAATCTCTGTTACATCAATTTTTCTAGCACTTGTTTTTCAGTTTAGACATGCAATTAAGCCACTACTAGTTTTTGCTGCTATTCCTTATGGAACTGTGGGTGCAATGGCTGCACTTTGGATAATGGATTCACCATTCGGCTTTATGGGTTTTTTGGGAGTTATAAGCCTTGTAGGAGTAATAGTTAGCCACGTAATTGTGCTGTTTGACTTTATTGAAGAAGCTCGTGAAGAAGGTATGCCACTTCGAGATGCACTAATAGGTGCTGGAATACTGCGTTTGAGACCTGTGCTAATTACTGTAGGGGCAACAGTCTTTGCGCTCTTTCCACTTGCAATAAATGGTGGGCCACTTTGGGAACCTTTATGCTATGCTCAGATAGGAGGATTAACACTAGCTACGGTTGTTACACTAATTATTGTGCCTGTTATTTATGCTATAGCTGTGATGGATCTGAAGCTCATCAAGTGGAAAGATAAAGAACTATTTCATTCCTAGTTTTCTGTTTTGTAGCAGAAGTTGAAGAGCTTCTTTTAAGCGTTTCTGTTGTGTCTGGTCGCGTTTTGCTGATGATATCCATCTGACATACTCTCTCTTGTGGCTTGGAGGGAGTGCATTAAAGTTACTAAAAGCTATAGTATAGTTAGAAAAATACTGAGTGATATATTCAGGGATTTCTATTGCTTTCTCTAACGGTACTTGGTCTATTGATGAGACTATTTCTGAAAGGATAGTTTGAGCAATTCTATCCAGCCCTGCTTGTGTCATTCTACTTTCTGCTATAAGTTTCCTAACACGCTTCTTGTTTAGTTCAGACCAGTTGTTACAGTCTTTTCTTGGAGTAAATTTCTGTCTATATCTTTCTGGGTCTATTTTCTTCACAGTACTGTCTATCCAGCCGTAGCATAGGGCTTCTTCTACAGCCTCATCGTAAGAGACAGAAGGTTTGTTTGTATGTTTTTTAAAGTAGATGAGCCAAATCTCTTTTCGAGTTGTGTGGTTTTCTATAAGCCAGTCTCGCCATTCATTTCTATCTTTTGCATAGAAAGTTTCAAGTATATCCATCTTCTTTACCGTTATAGAAACTGATAAGTGAAACAAGATTGTTGTTCAATAGTAGTGTAGCGTCAAGGGAAATGGGTAGAAGTTAGTAGAAGCACTTTACTGCAGCGATTATTTTTGTGATTTTTATCTCAAATTGTGGCTAAATAACAGACCTAATTTCAAAAACCGATAGCTTAAAAGAGGGGGGGTTTTTAGATGAGGTCATTTCTACTGGCTCTCTTGGTCTGTTTGTCTGTACAGATAGTAAAAGCTCAAGAGAAGCCTCAAGCTTATATTGGAGCCAAAGTCATTCCAATCTCTGGCTCAGAGATAGACGATGGAGTAGTAGTTGTTCACAGAGGAAAGATAGTAGCAGTTGGTGCTGCTGCTTCGACAAAAATTCCTGCTGATGCAGAACGCCACAACGTCAAAGGCAAAGTGATTATGCCTGGTCTTGTTGACACTCATAGTCACATAGGTGCTGGAACAGGTGGAGACAGCAGCGGTCCTATTCAATCTGAAATCAGGTTGCTCGATTCGATAAACGTGCGAGACAGCTCTATTCAAAGAGCACAGGCAGGAGGAATTACAACCGTCAATTCAATGCCTGGGTCTGGATGGTTGATAGGTGGTCAGACTATCTACTTCAAACTTCGTGATGGAAGTACGATTGAAGATCTGGCTATACGTGATGCAGAAGGGAAGATCCTTGGTGGATTGAAGATGGCTAATGGGACAAATTCGCAACGCAACCCACCATTTCCAGAAACACGTTCAAAGTCTGCTTCTATTGTTCGTGATGCTTACACAAAAGCTCAGGAGTACAGAGCCAAGCTTTCACGAGCAGGTAGCGATCCTGACAAAGCTCCTGCACGGGATCTAGGTTTAGAGGTTCTTGCTGAGGTGTTGGAAGGCAAGCGTACAGTTCATCACCATACACACCGGCATGATGACATTGTT
>JAEUQL010000243.1 GCA_016789295.1 Blastocatellia bacterium
CTATCTTCTGAAGCTCACTGGAGCTATTTTCTGAAGAGATAAGAGCTTTTATTGCGTCAAAAGAGCCTTTACGAATAGCACGTCCATCGATATCTACACCTGACATTCGTGTTTGTGCAGAGAAAGGGAGAAAATGTGCTTCGTGCTTTGTGAGATCTCTACCACGCAGGCCATACTTTGTCTTTGCAAGTACTACGATAGATCTGCCTTCTGGTGTCTCATCTGCAAGGCTTGAAAGCTGTGCAGCATCAGCAAGCTCTTTTTCAGAAATATCTGGTAAAGCAATAAACTCTGTAGCTTGCCTGTTGCCAAGTGTGATAGTTCCTGTTTTGTCGAGCAGTAGCGTATTGACATCACCTGCCGCTTCCACAGCACGTCCACTCATTGCAAGAACATTGTGCTGCAGTAATCTATCCATTCCAGCAATTCCTATAGTAGAAAGTAGCCCTCCAATAGTTGTTGGAATTAAGCAGACTAAAAGTGCTACTAGTACTGTGATTGAAGGTGGAGAAGCTTTGTCAAAGCCTCCTGCTGCTTCTGCAGCAGCCACACTGTAAATAGAGTAAGGCAGAAGGGTGGCTACTGCTAAAAGAAAGATGATAGTTAAACCAGAAAGTAGAATTGTAAGAGCTATTTCATTTGGCGTCTTTTGTCTTTGCGCTCCTTCTACTAAAGAGATCATTTTATCAAGAAATGTTTCTCCAGGATTTGATGTTATTCTGATTTTAAGCCAGTCAGAGATAACTTTAGTTCCACCTGTAACTGCAGATCGATCACCTCCAGATTCTCTAATTACCGGTGCACTCTCTCCAGTAATCGCTGACTCATCAACCGATGCAACACCTTCTACTACTTCACCATCGCCAGGAATAAAATTACCTGCTTTGACTAGCACTAGATCACCTTTCCTGAGATTTGTGGCTGGAATGGTTTCTGTTTCTATATTTTCTATACCTTGACAGAAGTTGTTTAAGATTCTATTGGCAATAGTTTCAACTTTTGCCTTACGTAAAGTGTCTGCCTGGGCTTTGCCTCTACCTTCGGCCATAGCTTCTGCAAAGTTTGCAAAGACAACTGTAAACCAGAGCCAAAGTGTCACTTGTCCTGAGAAAAGAATGTCTGTTGTTGTGCTTGCTACAAGATCTCTAATCAACAGAACAGTAGTCAATAGGCTTCCTACTTCAACCACAAACATTACAGGGTTTTTAACCATTACTCGCGGATCTAGCTTTTTGAAAGCTTCTACGGCTGCAGTCTTTACTATTTCAGTGTTAAAAAGTGCTTTCTGTTTCATAGCTTTTCCTTTAGAAAAGTAGTCCATTCTGTACCAAAAAATGTTCAATAATTGGGCCAAGCGAAAGGACTGGAAAGAAGGTTAGTGCGCCAACAATCAATATGATGCTGATAAGTAGCAGCACAAACAGAGGTGTATGCACAGGAAAAGTACCTGACGAAGGAGGAATATACTTTTTACTTGCAAGACTTCCAGCAATAGCCATCATTGGAATAATCATCAGAAACCGCCCTATTAACATTGATAATGCTAATGTAATGTTATACCAAAGCGTATTAACAGTAACTCCAGCAAATGCAGAACCATTATTTCCAGTGGCAGAGGTAAAAGCATAAACTATCTCTGAAAGCCCATGCGGGCCTCCATTATTTACTTTACTTGCTGAAAACTCTGCAACAGAAGACCAGGAAGAGAAGACAAGTATTATCACTGCAAATACTAAAGTGTAGAGCATTGCCATTTTTATCTCTTTTGCTTCTATCTTTTTTCCAAGATACTCTGGGGTTCTACCTACCATAAGACCGGCAATAAATACTGTAAGTAATACCATTACAAGCATTCCATAAAGCCCTGCCCCAACACCTCCAAAAATGATCTCTCCTAGCATTATATTGAGTAGTAACACCATACCTCCAATAGGACTGTAAGAGTCGTGCATAGAATTTACTGCACCACAAGAAGCATCTGTTGTGGCAGTTGCAAAAAGTGCAGAATTAGCTATGCCAAAACGCACCTCTTTACCTTCCATATTTCCACCTGCTTGCGCTGCTTGGCCACCTTCCACCGATGTCTGTGACACATTGTGTTGTGAAAGTAGTGGATGTGGTTGTGATTCAAAGTAATAGACAGTAAAAAAACCTACAATAAAAAGAATAGACATGGTTGCAAATAGTGCCCAACCGTGCTTCTGGTTTTCTGTCATCTTTCCCAATGTATAAGTAAGTGCTGCAGGGATGAGAAGAATTGCAAGCATCTCGATAAAATTCGAGAGTGGAGTTGGGTTTTCAAAAGGGTGTGCAGAGTTTGCATTGAAAAATCCTCCGCCATTTGTACCTAACTGCTTGATGATCTCTTGTGAAGCAACAGGCCCTTGGGCAATAGTCTGTGTTGAAATAACCTCTGTTTGCCTATCTTCCATCTGCTGTGGTTCAATAAGTCTAACAGTAGTGTATGGTTTCAGGTTTTGCACGACTCCTTGAGACACCAGAAAGAGAGCACCTACTATACAGAGTGGCAAGAGAATGTAGAGCACCGACCGTGTCATATCTACCCAAAAATTACCCAAAGTTTCTACTTCTCTACGAGCTATGCCACGAATAAATGCAACAGCAAGTGCTAAGCCAGTTGCTGCAGACAAGAAGTTTTGTACTGCTAGCCCAGACATCTGTACAAGGTAGCTCATAGTAGACTCACCAGAATATGCTTGCCAGTTTGTGTTAGTGATAAAGCTAGTGGCTGTATTAAAAGCTAGGTCTGGTGCAACACGTGGCATCGACTGCGGGTTAAGCGGTAGGTATTGCTGAAAGCTTTGCAAGAGATAAAGAAATATCATACCTACAAGGTTGAAAAGAAGCATTGCGACGGTATATGTTGTCCATTTCTGTTCTTCCTTTTCATCTATTCTGCAAAGCTTGTAGAATAATCTTTCAACAGGAGAAAGGAACTTAAGTTCAGATGAATAGACTTTGGCCATGTAGATGCCAAGAGGTTTTGTCAACAGTAGCAGTAGAAGAAAGTAGAATAGAAATTGAAGTAGGCCATTGAAAGTCATCAGTTTTTCCTTTTGTAGGTGACGAGTACTGTAATGATTGTAAGGAATAGAACTAGCATCATTTTTACTGTAGTTTCACTTTGAGATATTCTCATTTTCTGTTTCGAGCTTAGATTGAAGCTCAAATCTTCTAACACCTTCTTCAACCAGCGTGCCAAGTATTGCTCCAAAAATTACCAGCCCTACTGCTGTAGCATATATGCCATTGGTAGAACCTGAGTGTTCTTTGAGTACGAAGGCTATCAATCCAAGAAAAAGTCCAAGGGCGACTCCATAAGTAGTTCCTTGCCAATTCTCTAATCTTGTAACTTCTGATATACCTAATTTTTCCTGTAGTAGTGTTGTGCAATGGGTACAAACAATACCATCAAAATGATCTTCTTTATGGCATACATCACATCTACTTGGTGGTGATTCACGCTTTATACGAAACTCTAAAGGGAGTTGAGCGGATGTCTCAGAAAATCTAATCTTCAGAAGCTTGATCTTCATACATTTCTCCATTTCAAAACTTTTCTGGTCGTACAAGTACAATAGTCAAGTATATAAGTAACCCAACGGTTAGTAAGATAGCAAGTAAGTATTCAAAAGTCATAACATTTCCTCACAACTCATCACACATCTTGACATAGAGAATTGCCAAAAAGAAAAAGCCAAAAATAATTAACAGAAATAAAATATCAAACACTTACCATACTCCTTTTTTGCCACCAAACCACCAGACTAACCCAAGTGTTGCAGTATTCTGTTCCTTTTTAAGTAGACTGGGGTCATTAGTTAGAAAAAATGCTTTGTTGGAGAAATCACGCCTGTACTCAGCCCGCATCATAAAGCCGTTAGTTACTAAATAATCGAATGTTACTGTAGTCTCCTTGATGGCTTGATCAGCACCGCTAAAAAGACCTGCTCTATCACCGAAATACTCACCTCGCATTCCAATTGCAAACTTTGGGTTGAGTTGATAACGAAAGTATGCCGCTCCACCATAAACTACTGATGGAGGGGAAAAAGTTTGAAGGCGACTGACTACATAATCGAGTTCACCGGCAACAGTCAGTTTGTCTGTTATATTCCAAGTTGCGTAGGCATCAAGTACATGAAATTTACCTCTTGGAGCAGGCTTGATAGCTGTTGTTGGAATACCTGGTTGTGTTGGTAAGGTTGGGAACGTTGGATTTGGGTTTGCTACTACGTCCTTACCTTCAATACCTCTATAATAGTTGAGGTTTAGGCTCACCTTTGGTGTTGGCTTGATGTTTAAGATGAGTGCTTGAGACTTGAAACCATTAAAATCTTCACTCTGTTGTGTTCCATTTACAAGCCAATGAGTAAAATTTACCTTGTCATTAAATGCATAATTAGATCGAAAACCGAAATGGTAATAAGGAAGAAAATTGAAAAAGAGAGAGCGTGAATAATTTATCTGGTCTTTTGTATAATTGGTCTCTATGCCAAGCGAGCTTGCGAATTTTCCAAAATCTACTGTTAAGCCTTTTCCAAAAGGGAAGGCATATGTGCCATAGGCTTGGAAGATATGCCTGAAAGTTTGTGGGCGTAGTTCATTACTTGCGCTACCTTGCAGTGTTTCTGTTGCTTGCCCAAACATTAAATCAAGCCTTCCACCAAATCTTTTTCCTTCGTTTACTTTAGGTAGTTTCTCAACAACTATTGAAGCTTGATTCAGGCTGAAGCTGTTTGATACTACATCATAAACACGTAGTAGGTTGGCACGACCAATAGGACGATTAAAGTTATATCCGTAGTAACCATCTATAGTCAGGTTAATAGTTGTATCGCGCAGAAGATCGAGGCTTTCTTTATCAATTGAGTCTAGAGGAGAGTTTTTTTCTTGACTGTCGTTTTGAGAAGTGGCTTTAAGAGTCTCTCTTGCTAGCATATCTGTAGCCAATCTCTTTTCAAGAATATTTAAGCGATTCTCAAGCTCTAAAATCTTTTCAAACAGCAGTCTTTCTCTTTCTGTGAGGGCTGGTAAATTGGGGATCTCTTCAACTTCTGTTCTTTCAAGAGCTACTTCCTGAGCTTTTGTAGAAGATGAAGATAGAAAAACCAGAATTAGAAGAAAAATCAGTTTCTTTTTCATAATACCCTTTCTGAAAAGGAACTTGTTGTCTTGTCAGAAGCTATCAGGTAGGAGATTAAGAAGTCATAAAGAAAGGGTTAAAATTTGCTGAAAGTTTGCAGAAGATGGTTTGTTTTCTTGTGGAAACAGCTTTTTAACTAACTAGTTAATCAGATACTTAGCGGAATAATAACAGCAAATGAACTACCTTTTCCAAGGCTACTTTTTACTTCGATCTTGCCTCCATAAGTGTGGATAATGGCTTGACAGATCCAAAGCCCTAACCCAGTACCTCTCTCTTTCTTGAAAGAGACAAAAGGCTCAAATATATCTTTGAGATGATCCGGCTCTATGCCTCTACCAGTGTCAGAAACCTCTATAACTACAGAAGTAGTACCAAAAATATTGTCTGACTGCAGGGCTGTAGATAGAGATAGTATTCCTCCAGCTTGCATTGCTTCTTTGCTGTTTAGTACAAGGTTTAGTATTACTTGTTTAAGCTTATCTTCAGAGATAAATACTGTTGGGAGATTGTTAAATAGGTGGAGTTTTATGTCTATTTGATGTTGCTTCAAAGTCTTTTCAACTAAGACTACTATCTCTTCCAAAATCCGATTTACATCGACATATTTTGTGTCCGATGTATTAATTTTAGCTGGGAATACTAACATCTGTTTAATAATGTTTGAAACACGCTCAGTCTCTTTCCTAGCAACTTCTAGAAATTTTGTTGTTTGATGGTCTTGTTGATTTAGAGAGTTTTGCAGAAGATACAGAGAGTTTTTGATTACTTCTAAAGGGTTATTTACTTCGTGTGCAATCTGTGCTGCCATTCTACCAATTGCAGTTGCTTTTTCAAAATCGGAAAACTTTTGTTCTTGGTGGTATG
>JAEUQL010000244.1 GCA_016789295.1 Blastocatellia bacterium
CTGTAGACATGGTAGCTCCAATGATACGCAATGCAGGAGCGTGTCACGAAATGGGGATGAGTTTAGATGATATGCTGCGTGGCTATCTAGCTACAGAAGATTCACCAACACGTGGTCGAGACCTTCATATTGGAAGTATGAAAGATGGTGTTATTGCTACTATTAGTCATGTTGGAGACGTTGCAGCCGTTTGTGGAGGCATTGCACTCAATTTCAAATTAAAAAGATTTCCCAGAGTAGTTCTTACTTGGGTAGGTGATGGAAGTACAAAGACAGGTGTTTTTCACGAAGCACTGAATTTTGCCGCAGTAGAGAAGTTACCTATAATATTTGTCATACAGAACAATCAAGTAGCACTTGGTACACGTTTGGAACAGCACAATGCAGGAAGCCTACACGACTGGCCGGAGAGTTATGGTGTTTGGGGTGGCGTTTTTGATGGAAACAATGTACTAGATGCCTATGCTGCAACTAAAATTGCTGCTGAAAGAGTAAGGCGGGGTGATGGACCTGCACTGCTGATTGCTGAGACTTTTCGACTGGGTGGACATGCTACACACGATGAAGAAGAAGCCCGCAAGGTATTTGATAAAAAGCTTTTTGACTATTGGGGTAAGCGTGATCCCATAGGGTGCTACGAAGCATATCTAATAGAAACAGACAAAGACTTGACAGGTGAAAATAAAAAATTGTCTGCTTCAGAGAGAAGAGAAGGAAACCGCAAAGTTCTAGAAGAGATAGAAGAGCAGGTAATTTCAGAAGTTGATCTAGCGGCAGATAACGCACTTGCAAGCAGAAAACATCAACCCAAACCAGAATCTACAACAGAAGGAGTATATGCAGATAAATAAGACTTTAACTCTAATTCTATTTCTTCTCTCCAGTTCAGTGGTTTTGGCGCAAAGTAAGCCTACTAAACTGACGAATGACGATTTTTCAAGTCCAACACCATCTGTAACTAGTAATAACAGTAAATCAACGAATGTTGTAGCTGATGACTTGGGGTTGAGACAGGTTCAGGGTTTTGATCTAAGATTTCGTCTGTCAGATTTGAAGATTGCTGCAGCAAAGGAGCCAGACAATAGATATATACAAGAAGAGATAGGCAGAGTAGAAACTGCTATCCGACAGTCTAGCCCACAAACAGTAACAAGGGGTCAAATGGCAGAACTAGAGTATATGGAACGCTATGTAGCATTAAAAATAGAACTGATATTAGCAGAAAGAGCAAGCGAAGCTGCTACTACAAATATTCAAGCAGAACGTAGAAAAGTACTGCCAGGAAATGGGATAATTGGTGGAGATTCTAACACAGGAACTCAATTAGTAAAAGAGGCAGAAAAACAAGCACAAGAAGCAAATGCAAAGGTTGAAGGCTTACGCGCAAAACTACAAGAGTTTGTTGAAAATGGTCGGCGTTCGGGTATCGCCCCTCGTGTTTTTAGGTAATGATTGATGGCAAAAAAAAGGAAGAAAGAACAATCTTTAGACAAAGTTTCAGTAGAAGAAGTTAAGGTTACACCAGATGGTCTTTTAGATCGTCTGGTTTTTTGGTTAAAGATTCCTGAGAATTTTCTTTTTCTCACATTATTACTAGTTCACTTAATTGCTATATGGATCTTCAAATATATACCAACTTCTGATGGACCTACTCATATTGAAACAGCCGAGATAATAAGTAACTATTCTAAACAAGAGCTTTACCAAAAATTTTTCTATTTTAATAAAAACCTTGGAGCAAACTGGCTTGGACATTTGCTTTTAGTATTATTGTTGAAGTTTTTACCACCCTTAGTTGCTGAAAAAGTACTCATTTCTGGCTATGTGATACTATTTCCAATTTCTGTTAGGTACGCACTAAGCAAGATAAAGGTAGAAACGACTTTCTTAGCTCTGCTCTCTTTCCCATTTATCTTCAATTCACTTTTTGACTTTGGCTTCTTCTATTTCTGTTATAGCTCTGTTGTTTATTTCTTCACTATAGGATTTTGGTTAAAGCAAAGAGAAGCTTTTACTTTTAAAGCAGCTTTTACACTGAGCTTGTTAGCACTACTTCTCTATCTTACACATCTTTTCTCACTTATGGCCGCGTCGTTGACAATAGCTGTAATGTCTATATGGTTTACATTGGCCGATTTGAAAAAAGGTGCAGATCAGCAAAGCCTCAAGCGAGCTTTTATAAGTCGTGCAGTTATACCTTTTTTGAGCTTTCTTCCAGCAGTGCTTATGGTTTTGGGCTTCATTTCTAACAAAAGCTCTTATGGTAGAAACCTTGGTGACCAGAAAAGTGACCTGCTCTACTATCTGCTATACCTTGAGCCACTACTCTCTTATGGAACCAATGATGATTGGGAAGGGAAATTAGCTAGGCTTCTTTTTGGTGTGATAGCTTCAGTGTTTCTTTATCTGATCTTTTCAAAACTTTTTTCAAACAGTTGGCAGCTTTTGGATGGTCTTTTTTGGCTTGTCCCAACATTTTTATTACTTTACTACTTATTGCCAAGTGAAGCTTTTTCTGGTGGGCTTATTAAAGAGCGTGCTGCGCTCTACTTCTTTCTTGTTAGCTTCTTTTGGCTAGCAGCACAGCATTACAGTAAACTTGTAAAAACTCTGATAGAGTCTCTGCTAGTTTTTATATCTTTAAGTATGCTCATAGAACAGCATATAAAGTGGACAGAGTTGAATGGTTATATAGAAGAATATGTTTCAGTAACAGATAGTATAGAGCCTAACAAAATAGTTCTTCCAATAACGCTTTCTGCCTATGTCTTACCAGATGGAACTCGTGTCTCATCTAATATTCCTCCTTTTATTCATCTTTCAAGTTATGTTGTATGGCAAAAAGATCTGATAAATCTTGCTAACTTTGAAGCACATTCTTATCATTTTCCTATCAGGTACCGTCCAGAAGTAGATCCTCATAAGTTGGTTGGTAAGGAGGTAGAGAAGAATCGTCCTAGCAGTCTAGAAATTTTGAGCTACAAAAATAGCACTGGTTATGAAATAGATTATGTAATTGTTTGGGGAATGCCAAATGATCCAAGAGTAATGCAACATCCAGCTTTTCAGCAAATAGGCAACCAGTTACAGCAAGGCTATAGCTTGACCTACAGTTCTTCACGTGGATTAGTAAAACTCTTTCGTAGAAAAAAGTGAGCACTGCAATTGCAGTGCTCATTTTTGTTTATATGCAACTAACCTCATTTCCATTTGTATCTCTGCATCCAAATTCCCAACTGAGAAAGCCATTCCTTTTGATGTAAAAGCACTTTCTTCTACCGCAAATCTCTACCTCTCGTTCAGTTTTTCCTGTAGTGAATGCTTGAAATTCTGCATCTTTTGGTAGTACTTCATGAAGCTTACTAGCTGACCCTTTAAGTTTATAAACTAACTTACCGTCTATATTAACAAAGGAAACATCAACTACAGTATTGTTAAAAGAATATCCAGGCGTAGATATTCTGATAAAGTATATATCTGATGGAAGAGTTTCTGTGTTAGAAAATTTTAGATAAGCAAGGTAGATATCTATACCATTTAATAGCTCTTCTGCAGTTGGCTCTTGAGCATGTTTTATAGGTACTAAATAAGAGATAAACTCTTTTCCAGCAGAGTATATAATCTTATCAGTAGCTATACTACGTTTTACACTATCTGCAACACGTTCAAATGAACTGATGATTTGCTGTCTAACATTTGTTTCTAAATTCTGAAAGTCTATATTGAAACTCATCTTTTTTAACTCCTCTAAAAGTTTACTTAAAGCCGTTTGCTTTTCACTTTTTAGAAGCGTGAAAAGAAGAGGAATTACGACAAAGAGATTGCAAAAAATTTGCTACCCTGTGTAGATAAACAGAAAAATAACCTTCTATCCCTGGCTATCAGGTGATGGATGGCTATTTTTCTTTTGTGGATGATTGCTACTGAGAGTCGTGCATGGTGGTAAGTTTGAGGACTTCAAACCGGCGCACCCCTTGAGGAGTTTTGACCTCGACTTCTGCCCCTTCTTTCTTACCCATCAACCCTTTGCCAATAGGTGAAGTGGTGGATATAAGACCTTTAGATATGTCAGCCTCTTCAGAGGTAACAAGGCGATATGTAACCTCTTCATCTTTGTCTATGTCAAGAAGAAGTACAGTTGAACCATAAGCTATCCGGTCTGTTGGTAGGCTATCGAAGTTTATTAGAGCCAGATCAGAGAGACGCTTTCTGAGTGCTCCAACCCTTGCTTGAAGATACTCTTGCCGATCTCTGGCAGCTTTGTACTCGGCGTTTTCGCGTAGATCACCGAGTGCTGCAGCTTTTTGTAGCTCTCTTGGAATATCAATTTTTAGCTCTGTTTCCAAGATTTTCAACTCTTCTTCCAGTTTCTTTCTAACATCTTGTGCCATTGACCCTCCAGAAAAATAGTAGTCAAACCACATCTTTGGTGTTTAAGTTTTAGTAAAGACTGCAATTTTATAGCAGTTTTTTTGTTGGTGCATCACGAAAGTCCAGTTTAGTGGTAACAAAAAACTTTTTACTAGAGTATGAAGATAGCCACAAAACGAGATTTTGTGGCCTCATCAGTTAATTTACTCATAGTAAGCGGCATTCTTTTCAATGTATTGCTGCCACTTTTCTGGTACTTCATCTTCACGAAAGATTGCTTGAACAGGACAAGCCGGTTCGCACGCTCCACAATCGATACACTCTGCTGGATTGATATAGAGCATTTCGGCTTCTTCAAAACCAGCTTCATCTTTTCTAGGGTGTATACAATCTACAGGGCATGCATCTACACAAGCTGTATCTTTCGTTCCTATGCATGGTTCACAAATAATAAAAATTCCCATTCTTACCTGATTTCCTTTCCTCTGTTTTTTCTATTTTTTTACTACGGCTAGTTTTACTTAGTAGAACCAATTTTATCCCCATTCTACCACACTTGCCTCTTCAGGTTCTTCACTTCCTAGAAGCAATATTTAGCGGTTTAGGAATAGACATACTATATTTGTTGCTAGATGGAACCAAGACAATCTGAAACTTAATGAAGTGTTGATTTAATAGTCAATAAATACTAGTATCAGGTCAGCTTTCGTACAAGAACATCCTGTAGTTTCTAACAGCTTCGATCTTAGCAGAAACTTTATGAACCTTTTCTACAAGATCTTTTATCTATTTGAAAGTTTTATTATCTTCTATGTCGCAACAATAAATACCATCTATCTTTTTCTGATGGTACTTGGCTTCTATGTGCTACGTAATAGGCCATTTACATTAAGTAAACTCGAATATGAAGCATTACAAAAGTCTTCTTTGTTACCTACAATTTCAGTTCTTGCACCAGCTTATAATGAAGCTAAAACTATAGCTGATAGTGTTAGATCAATGCTGAAGCTTAATTATCCTAATTATGAAGTTATTGTTATAAACGATGGCTCTAAAGATGAGACTTTAGAAATACTTAAACAAGAGTTTAAGCTCTACAAATCAAGCAGGCAACCAAGCGGTCGGTTGCATACAAAGCCAATTAAAACTATCTATGAATCGCGTGACCCTATCCGGCTCATAGTTATTGATAAAGAGAATGGAGGTAAATCCGACTCTCTCAATGTAGGGTTGGATGTCTCACGTGCCAATTTAACAGCCGTTGTCGATTCTGACTCGATACTTGAAACAGATGCATTACTACTAGCTGTTAGACCATTTTTGGAAGATAGTACGACTCTGGCTTCTGGAGGTATTATTCGTGTTGCCAATGGGTCTGCATTCAGATATGGGCAGATAACCGAAGTTTCAGCCCCAAACTCTTTTCTGGCACAACTACAAGCAGTAGAGTATTTAAGAGCTTTCTTGGGCGGTAGAGTGGCCTTCAGTTTTATCAACTCTCTGTTTATCATCTCTGGTGCTTTTGGCCTGTTTCGCCGTAGTGCTGTCATTGAAGTTGGAGGCTTTTCCACAGATACAGTAGGTGAAGACATGGAGCTGATAATGCGCTTACACCATGTTTGGCGCAATTCTAAAAG
>JAEUQL010000245.1 GCA_016789295.1 Blastocatellia bacterium
GCTAACCATAAATATCAAGTTTTTATTGCTTATGCACAACTACAAATAGAGATAGACTTGCAAAGTAGGGTTTTATCGGTTGCCTCACTACTTATTACTGACTTGTAGCCTTCCTATGCTCTCACTTCTAAAGGGATCAACAAAACTTGCAGAATGTTTCAAGACAGGTATAGAAAATCTCTCTTTTTTTGCACCTGTTTTTTGTAAATCTTGTCCATTACTGACTCAATTTTAGTCATCGCTGAGTGATTTTACCCATCTTTGATTAAATTTTAGTCATCGTTGACTATTTTTTTCTCATCGTTGACATAAATTTAGTCACCATTGCCTGATTTTCTCTCATCATTGACTAAAATTTACCCACTATTGCCTGAATTTCAGTCATCGTTGAGATAATTTCAGTCATTTTTGACAGTTTTTTCTTAAAAGATGAGTAAATTTTGGTCATCATTGGGTAATTTTATCTCATCGATCCCTAATTTTTCCTCAACGATGACTAAATTTCAGTCAACGATGAGGAAAAATTAGTCAACTTTATATTTCATTCTTGAAAGCTGATTGATGTAATCTTTTTCATCTTTTCTGCTCTGTGAAGCCATCCTGCAATAGCAGGAATAGCATAAGCGAAATCTATCTGATGTGTTCTGAAAGTCTCAGGAGTTTAGTTAAGACTGCACTAGTTTTTTACACCTTTGGTCTCATCAACAATGAGAAATTGGTTTGGCTTTAGGTCAGTAAGTTTAGTCTTTGTGCCACTTGGCCAAGTAATTTCGACTTCATCAATCTTTGTTGCTTTGCCTAAACCAAAGTGGATTCGCTGGTCATTTTGTGAAAGATAACTAGTTCCACTCATTACTACAGCCGTTTGCCAGGTAGAACCTATTCGAAGACGAACTTTAGTGCCTATTGCCGAACGATTGCTCTTTGTTCCTAGAAGTTTGAGGCTTATCCAGTTGTTACTTTTGCCAGCGTCATTTCTTATCAATAGAGGGGTGTCGTCCATAGCGTTTACAACTACGTCAAGGTCACCATCATTATCAATATCGGCATAGGCTGCACCTCGGAAGGACTTCTTTATTTCAAATCCTTTACCAGATTTAAGACCTATTTCTGTAAACTTGCCCTTTCCGTCATTTTCAAACAGGAGGTTACGCTGCTTAAAGCTTGTTCCTATCTGCTGTTTATCTACTTCTGGATAGATATGGCCGTTGGCTGCAAAGATATCGAGGTCACCATCATTATCAAAATCAAAAAAGAAAGCTCCCCATCCAAGATAAGGAAGAGTTATCTGACCGTGTCCTGATTGGAAAGTTATGTCGGTAAAATTTCCTCCACCATCGTTCTGATAGAGTGTGTTAGTATCGTCAGAGAAGTTTGTCAAATAGAGATCCATCAGCCCATCATTGTTGAAATCTCCCCAAGCTACACCCATGCAAGCCTGTTGACGACCTTCTTCGTTGACCGCAACGCCAGAAGTGTAAGAGACATCAGTAAACGAGCCATTACCGTTGTTTCGGTACAAATAGTTACCTGTAGAGTCATTGGAGACGAATATATCCAGATCGCCGTCATTGTCATAGTCGATCCAAGAAGGTTGGAAACCATAGAGAAGTTTTGCGTCATCTACGCCAGCTTGCTTCGAAACGTCTGTAAAAGTTCCATCACCGTTGTTTTTAAAGAGTGAATCGCCAGCACCTTTGAGACCTCTTGGTCCGCAGATTACAGGAAGACCTCGGTACATACAATAGTTTGCTTGAATACTTCCATTGCCACCTGGTTCAGGCATCTTGTTGATATCTATATCGACATAATTTGCTACAAAAAGATCCAGATCTCCATCCCCATCATAATCACCAAAAGCCGAGCCTGTAGACCATCTCGGATCGGTCACACCAGCTTTAGCCGCTACATCTGTAAAAGTCCCATCACCATTGTTTTTATAAAGTATGTTTGAACCAAAATTGGTTACATAGATATCATCTAGTCCATCGTTGTTAAAGTCTGCTACAGAGACCCCTTGGCCAAGAGAACCGTTTCCGCCTACACCAGCTTTTTCGGTTACATCTGTGAAGGTATTATTGTGGTTATTTCTGAAGAGGCGATTTTTGACGGGGGCTTTTTTGCTTTGTAGGATTTCTTGGTCGCCTCCGTTTACAAAGTAGATATCTACCCAACCATCACGGTCATAATCTATAAATCCAACACCGCTTGAAGTTGTATCGATGATATAGCGTTTCTTTACACCTCCTACATGCTGAAAACTGCTGACACCAGAGCTTTCTGAGATGTCAGAAAAAGCTATTGAAGGAGTTGGTTCTTGCACTTTTTGACCTATGCTCACGGCTGCTAGTAGACAGACTATTAAGAGACTGATTGCAAAATCCTTTTTCATTTTAGTTGACTCTATCTTTGCCCTTCTGTTGACATACCTGTGCGGAACTTTTTGTTGAGCTGCTCAACTATCTCCAATTCTTGATTTGCTTCTGTTTCACGACCGAGGCGTTTCAGTGCAAGAGCCATCTGATAATGAATATCGGGACGAGTTGAGTCAAGTTGTGCAGCCTTTTTGAAATTTTCAACGGCTGCCTCTAACTCACCTGCTTTTGATTGGGCACGACCGAGTAAGTAGTGTACATCGGCTGTTTTGCCTCCTAGCTCTAAAGCTTTCTTGAGGTAATTTAGTGCAGCAGGATCGTTCTGTCTGATGGCAACCGAGCCAAGGCCGTGGTGTCCTTCAAACCTTTCAGGAGCACGCTTGAGCAGTTCTTCATACTGAAGCTTTGCTTGATCATACTGGCCTTGAAGTTCATTGCAATAGCCAAGCAAGTAGCGTGCTTCTATGCTTTCTGGTCGAGCAGAGATGGCGTGCTGAAACTCGTCGATGGCCAGTTTTAAGTCTTGTTGGTTTGAATAGACTTTGCCAAGCTCTAAATGTGCTTCATAGAAATCTGGTTTGGCTTCAAGTGTGCGTTTGAACTGTAAGACTGCCTCTTCTGTACGATTTAGCTGCAAATAGCAAAAGCCTAACATGTAAAGCGATTGTGGAGTAGACTGCTTTTTGTGTAGAAGCTCCAATTCGTCTATAGCTTTTGTCCAGTTGCCAAGACGTGCTGCTGCTATAGCTATTTCGAAATGTATAGAATCGAGGGCAGGATTTAACAGCAGCACACGTTCAAACTCTTTTATCGCCTCTGTATATCTGTTAGATTCGCCATAAAATACTGCTCGTGCGTAACGCACGCCAGGATCTTCCGGGGCGAGTAGAAGTAGTTCATCCAACTGCTTTTCTGCTTCTGCTTCGTTCTTTTGTGCACGGTAGACCTTGGCAAGGTCGAGGCGAACTTCAAGGTTTTTGGGTTGTAGCTCAATGGCTCGTTTGAGGTAGATCTCTGCTCTTGTTGGTTGATTACGACGAAAATAGAAGATGCCACTGTAGTAGTTTGCAAGGAAGCTATTTGGGTCAAGGGCTATAGCAGTGCGTAGCATATCTTCGCCTGCTGCATCGCGCTCTGTTTGGAAGTAGTAGAAGCTCAAATTGGCTCTAGGGTCTGCAAAGCTTGGGTCGAGTTCTATAGCCTGCTTTAGTGCAAGCTCTGCTTCTGCAAGCTTTCCGAGATAGAATCTGACAACTCCAAGATCATTATAGAGTTTGGCGTCTCTGGGTGAGCGTTCTATCTTTGCAACAAGTTCTGCCTCTTTTGCTGTAAATTCTTTAAGTTTTTCTTCTCTGCTAATTGGTTTGGTGGCTGAGAGTGTTGCAGGTATCTGGGGCTTTTCTTGTTTCTTTTCAGTCTTTTTTGTAGTAGGCAGTCTCTTTTTCGAGGACTGCGCAATGGTTTCTCTGATGGGCAGAAGTAGCAATAGAGCTATGAATAGAATAGATTTGTATTTCATAACAACCGACGAAAAAAAGAGTTCTAAAACTGATATATAGCACAGAGTTTGGTGAACCTCTCCGGCGTGAACGCCAGAGCTTCTTGGGTTGGTCGTCAAGTAGTATGAGCGACTACTACCAAGAAGGATCTAAAAGCGAGCCGGTGTAAGCGATAGCGAAAGTCCTTGCCCCGTGAGAGCGACCTCATTGCTATCGTAGTGGACTACGGCTGACTTGGGCGGTGCCACTTGCCCGTCTCCCTTGTCCTGCCCTTCGGCGTTATAGAGAAGGGAAACACCTTCCTTTTTCAAAGCAGGCTTTTTGAGCCAAACTTTCAGGACACTTCCTAAGATCGTGTCACCCTTTGGTTGGGCCGTATCTTCGCCTGAATTTCACTTAGTATAAGCTTTGTTATTTTACATAGCAATCAAAACTTATGGCTAAAGCCTAAGAGAAACCGGCTATCTACCCACGCTAAAGCGCGATAGCTTGCGGCGAGTTTTATTCTGTCAACCTACCCTATAGCACTAGTTATTGCCCTTGCGGGCGATGACAGGCAAAGCCCAGAGAATACGCCTGCCTTTTCGTTCAAAACGGTATTCGAACTCAACGAGGTGTTGTTGTTGGAAAAAGATCTTTCCAATTTGTTAACCGACAACAATAGTTCCAGAAAGCTTCTTCTTCTTGGCGGCTACTTTTTGTAGATAGCAATGTGTGAAGTGGTCGGGCTTGACGATCAAACCAGAACTTGCCACTGTCACTAAGTTGCAAGTTTGGATGTGCTGCAAGCCAGACTATTGTGTCTGCACCTTGTTCTGGAGTTCTTAAAATAGGCCGAGTCACTTTCCAAAACCTTGGTAGTGAACGTTCTACAGCCGGTGTGTCTGCCCAACCTGGGTGCATTGAACTGACAAAGATACCTTTGTGGGCGAGCTTTTCTGCCCAAAATTTTGTGAGAACTACTTCGGCTCGTTTAGATTCTGCATAGGCAAGTAGCCCGTCAAACTTTCTCTTGTCAAATTGTGGATCGTCTACATTAAGTTTTACTGCATACATTCCACCTGACGAGACGTTGATAATTCTAGAAGAGAGAGCATTTTCAAGTGTTGATATCAATAGATTTGTTAGCAAAAAGTAGCCCAGAGTATTTGTAGCAAAGGTCTTTTCTATTTTGTCTTCGGATAGTTGTTTGTCGTCAAGAAGAACACCTGCGTTGTTTACAAGTATATCAAGAGATCTATTTTTTGCCTTAAATCTCTTGACAAACTCTCTTATCGATCTTTGGCTACTCATATCGACTAGTTCATAGAAAACATCCGTGTTTGCAGTCTCTTCTATTATGCCTCTGACAGCATTTTCTGCTCTGCTGCGATTACGACAGAGCAAGTATACTTTAGCACCGCGTTGAGCAAATTCTTTTGCAGTTGCTTTTCCTAAGCCAGAATTTGCACCTGTGACTATGGCAACTTTTCCTTCTAATGATGCACAAAAATCTTTCTCCGCCCAAAACTGGTGTCGTATGTAGTAACCAATATTAGAATAACTTAGAACAATGAGCTTATCGAAGGTATTGTCAATAAGACTATTTAGCTGTGCCATTTACTACTAGCTCCAAAGTAAGTTTGTATAGCCTATTGAAGAAAGTATAAGTATCTCTTAACTACCTTAATTAAGTAGCTAAGAGATACTTAGAAGTGAAAGCATACCACTAGGCACTGGTTGGATGAAAGCTAGACGTGTCAATTGACAGAGGTTTGACTCTTTGGAATCTATTCTACAAATTAAACTAGCTAAGTAGTTGATTGTAGAGGTGATCCATATATTTGGTGGCTTCTGTAAGGCTTCCCATCTCAAGGGCAGTTTTGCGTCCATTAGCCGCTAGCTTTGATTCAAGCTCTGGTTGTGAAAGTAGTTCTTGTAAGCAATGAGCAAGAGAAGTGCTATCTAGATGCTCCAATACTTGAGCATTTTCTTTATCAACAAGAATGTTTTTGTATGCAGCCAAGTTACTAATTACTATAGGTTTTTCACAAGCAAGTGCTTCAAAAATAGTTACAGCAAACCCGTCACTACTTGGAATAGATACTACTATCTCAGACATTCTATAGACTTGTTGCAGGTCACTTTCTGTAA
>JAEUQL010000246.1 GCA_016789295.1 Blastocatellia bacterium
TGTAAGGTGGTCATTAACTGATTTCCAATGGTTTCAGCAAGTTTTACAGGAACCGCGTTTCCAATTTGCCTCATTGCCTCACCCCAAGCACCCGTAATGATAAAGTTTCTGGGAAATGTTTGAATCAATTTCGCTTCATATGTGGTGAAGTAACGAACGGAGCCATCTTCATAACGAATCATATTTTCACCTCCTGGCACCCCATGATCACCAGCTTTTATAGTTTTAGATGGCTGGTCCATTTCACTTCCAGTATGTCCAGAATAGGTTCTAGCACCATCTTTGAAAATATGATCTGGGATGTCGTGTTCATCTTTTGGATGAGGAACGCCAAGCAGCGCATCACGAACAGTTTGCCAAGGTGCTTCTTCAGGCGGAAAAAGCCCATACTTGTACTTTAGCATTGTTGAAATACTGGCATTTGTTTGTTCTGGAATATTGTGTCTTTTCCAGTATTCACCAGTAACAAATTTATCCCAATTCAACCTGTCTTCGGTGTGAGTTGGGCTTGGAAATGTCCAATCTTTTTCCAAATCAGAACGAATTCCAATGATGACGACACGCTCTCTTTTTTGAGGCACACCATAGTTGGCGGCGTTCAGTAGTTTGTATGACACATCGTATCGAACACCTTCATATCTATTGGGGTTCATCCTCTTAAGTCTGTTTAGATGGTCTTCCAAGCTTTCCACTTGCTTAATCGTGCAATGAGGATATGTCAAACGAAGAATAATGTAATCAAAGTACTGTGCAAATGAAGCCCTCAAGAGACCTTTTACATTCTCAAAAAAGAATGCTTTAGGTTGTAAGTGTTCAATGCAACGTATGGCATATGGGAACATATCTCTACTATCTTGATGAGCCTTGTGCTTCCCACCTAATGAAAAAGGCTGGCATGGTGGGCCGCCAGCAACAATGTCCACGCTATCCAATGTATTCAAGTCAAATTTTGCAATATCACCTTCAAAAACAATTTCTGGTTTGAAATTTTTTCGTAGTGACTTGCATGCGTCTTTGTTAAATTCAACAAAAGAAGCATGCTCAAAACCTGCAATTTCTAGCCCTTTGGCTAATCCACCAGTTCCAGAAAAAATTTCAAGAGATTTCACCGTTACGCCTTCTTCAGATTTTTCAGGTGGTTTGTAATGCTTGCAAGCACGTCACTTTTATCACTTGGAATACCATTTAAACGCTCTGCCCATAATCTTCCAGGATGCACAACATCCCAGTCTGAGCGGGCTTGCTCATATCTTCCCTTGCCAGGATCGTGGTTGCCAAAACCTTCAACACAGGAATTCCAAAGAGGTTGGTTTAGTTTAATCAAAGCTGCCTCCATAGAGCCAATCATGTCTGAACCTTCCCCTTCAAAGATAACAAATCTGCACGAGAAGTCTGCAAGTTCCAAAGCCTCGCCAGATGCAATGCTTCTGCTGTGTTCTCTCAAGCGACGGTACAACTCAGTTGATTGTGTCGTTTCATAATCAGAAATTCTTGACTGGCGCCAACCTTCTGGAACCGCCTTGCCAACATAGATGGGAAAGTCATAAGAAAGCCGGTTTAATTCCTTGTAGCGTTTATAAATTGGGTTTCCGCCAGTGTAATAGAGTGCATAAACACCAGTGCCGAGAAATCTTTCCGGAGGTGGTAAAGGATGAACAGGTGTTCCATTGAAAAAGCGAACTGCATCCTTCACCAGCTCAACAAATGCTTCGTTGTGGTAAACGTGTTTACTTCTGTCAAATGGGTCTCTAATCATTTTTAATCACTTTTGGTATAAGCAGGCTAACGACCAGCAACAGCCATTTGCCTAGCTCAGCCGAGCAAATCGGCTGGACGTTGGGGTTGGGTGTAGGTTTGCATTGCAGATTAACGCTGCTTACGCGAGCGAGCATAATCACGGATACGCTGTAATTGCATGATTTCAGCAAGTTCATATCTGTTTGCGTCACTGGCTAACCTCCTCAATCTGATCAGCTTTGGAAAATGACCCATTCGCCCATGCAGCTCAGCAATAAGAGCCGCAGAAATATATGCAAACCCCGGCACATTGATAAGTATTGGTAGTTCTTGCCATTCTTCTTCGGTTAATCCTATTTTATCTACTTCCAGCCGTATTTGTTCTTCAAACGAACGGTCATCTAAAAAATGGATAGGAACTTTGGGGGGCTGAACAACTTCAGAAATATAGAGCCTTTCACGTTCTTCTATTTGCTTAATCTGTTCGTCAGTGATTGGGTGTGTAAAATTGACAATAATCGCGTGTTGAGAACTTCTCCCTGTCATTTCAAGAATATCTTCACGCTTTGCTGGAAAAGTTTCCGCACCCCGTTTGATATAAATTCCAGGTTTTACATCCCCGCTTTCTTTTGTAATTTCATGGGGACGGTTTCGAGACCGTTCGACAATAAGCACACCGATTTTTTTGTCAACATCTGGCACTGAGACATGATGATAGTTGACAACAGGTATTGGGTTAGTAAACTCCGCTAACGCCTGCTGAATAGCACGTTGGTAATCATCAGGCTGATATGATACACCGGTAACAATCTCACTAAGTAATGTACCTTTTCGACTTTTGATATCTACAACTCCAACAATGAAATACCCTTTTCCGACAGGAGCATTGGCTATCGCCGTAATTGTTTTGGCAAAACGTGCTCTGTTCTGTCGGTCATCTAACGCAAATTCTTGCTTAATCTCTACTTTCCGTCCCTCAACACCATTGATTACCCAAGTTTGAATTTCTTGCCAGATGCTATTGCTCATACTCGCTCCTATATTTTGGAATGAAACACTCAACAAATAATTCTACAGTTTCTGGATAACTCCACGATGTTGGAAGGTAGTACGGTCTCTCTACTCCAGCGTCAGTGTCAAGCTTTTCAGTTTGAGCCACTCAGCAGCCTTTGCCGCTCTTCATACTTTTCAACTCATGGATAATTTCTGAGGAAAAAGGAACGTTTTTTGCTAAGAAAACAACCTCTCCTTTCTCCTATTCTATCTAAAAATAGCCTTCATTTTGTTCTTACTAATTAATTCTTGAAAAGGTTCTTAATAACTCATTTCAGTAGCTCTCTCTCTACCCAATGTTTAATGCTCAATCTTCATTCGTCATTATCGCTTTTGGAGGGTATTCAAGGCTCTTGAACAGATTCTCTAGTGTTTTACTCGTAGTTTACCAAACATTTGCTTCATCTTTTGAGCCGTAATTGGTGCGGTTCATGCCAAGCAAAGCGACTATACAAACCGTGACAATAGGCAAGTCAGGTTGAGGCAGTTATTAGATTGAAATTTTTCTTGTAGCATGTTTTATTATCCATTTGGTACTGGTGTTACTGGATTTAGACCAATCAAGCAATAAAGCTCTAGCTGCTTCGTAATTAACTTTCAAATAATCAGTTACATTATTCGCTACTGACCTCTGAACAAATTTGACACTATCTTCTTTTAGAATATTAAGAATTTTGAATACAGGTTCAGGGTTGTCAATAAAAGTATCTAGCTTTGCAGACCAAGGCAATTTTGGTCTACTGCCTTCCGAAGATAACCTTCTTAAATGAAAATTATTTGAATTAGCCCAAATCAGTAACTGATTTATTGATTTATCTGGATATTTCTTTAAGAAAGGCCGTATGGCATATTCTCCAGTATTTCTTTTTGTAATTTCACCAATAGCCCGCATTGAGGTATCAAAACTATTTAGTCCAAACAGTTCAACATATTTTCCTATAGGCATAACCCAATAATAACTTGAAAACATTCCTGTTTCATTTGGATTCTCTTCTCCAAGAATTGAAATTAAAATACTAACAGATGCTTCATAATCTTCTGGTAAAAAATTGTGCAATTCATTTGCATGTAACTCAATTCTTTGTGTGTATCCCAAATTAATAGCTTTCTTGTTTATAGCTTTTATATAAGATTTGTAATCAAAATCAGGAGCTACTGTAAGAATTTTTTCTGACAATAGTTCTGCAAGATTTACTCCAAAATACTGAGTGATACTGTTGTCTTTTTTCATATCATTTCCTCTGCCCAGAAAGTTAATCTAACAAATTACTCTAAAGTTTCTGGATAACTCCACGATGTTGGAAGATAGTGCGGTCTCTCTACTCCAGTGTCAAGCTTTTCAGTTTGAGCCACTCAGCAGCCTTTGCCGCTCTTCATACTTTTCAACTCATGGATAATTTCTGAGGAAAAAGGAACGTTTTTTGCTACCAAAACAATCTCTCCTTTCCCCTACTCTGTCTAAAAATAGCTTTCATTCTACTCTCACTCATTAATTCTTAAAAAAGTTCTTAATAACTTCTTTCAGTAGCTCTCTCTGTACCCAATGTAGCAAACTCACCTTCTATTTTGCCTTTCTCCATAGCTCTTTTTTCAAAACCAGTGATGTAAACGGCAAAGCCACTAACAAAGTAGTTGCAGAAAAATCACTACTCTGTTAGATAGATCAAGTAAAGAAAGACCTCATCTATTACAAGCTTTGTAAACAACAGAGAAAAGAGAATATGCTGAAGAAAGACGATAAGATAGGCCCCTACACATTAGTTTCTCGCCTTGGTCGTGGACAATTTGGAGAAGTTTGGCTAGCAGAGAAACGAGGTTCATTCATAACTACAAAGTTTGCCCTCAAATTTATTGTTGATGAAGAGACAACGATTGAAACTTTGAAGAAAGAAGCCTATATTTGGTCAAAAGCTTCAGGGCATCCAAACATCCTACCAATAGTTGATGCCGACAGCTACGATGATCAAGTGGTGATTGCTTCAGAGTATGCTCCAGATGGATCGCTTGGAAAGTGGTTAAAAGATAGAGGAGACAGAGTGTCAACAATAGAAGCAGCTATAAGGATGGTGAGTGGGATTTTGGACGGTTTAGACCATCTGCATAACTGCAAGATAGTTCATAGAGATTTGAAACCAGACAATATATTGTTACAGGGAGGTATACCGAGGCTTGCAGATTTTGGACTTTCCAGAATATTGGGAACGACAGCTAAATCAACAAAAGCTGCAGGAACATATTCCTATATGCCACCAGAGAGTTTTGAAGGAAAGCTCTCTTTTCAATCAGATATTTGGGCAGCAGGAGTCATCTTTTATCAACTGTTATGTGGTAAGCTGCCGTTTCCACAGCCAGACCCAATGGCTTTGATGTACAGCATAATTTCAAAACCACCTGATCCACTTCCTGACACAATACATTCATCTATCAAAGATATAGTATCGAAAGCTTTAGAGAAAGATCTTGAAAAACGATACAAAACAGCCACAGAGATGAAGCAAGCTTTGCAAGCTGTGAATGTTTCAAGTGTAAGAGTTGAGTATGTAGGTTCTCCACAAGATGATGTAACAACAGAAAAGATCATACCACCAACCGAAAATTTGCGACTAAAGACATATAAGTTTAAGACTGTGCGACTAAACAATAGAGGAGCAATAGTTGAAGAAAGAGAAGGTTTAGCAGGCTACTATGAAGAAGATTTAGGTAATGGAATAGTTTTGGAAATGGTACAAATTCCAGGAGGAAGCTTCTTGATGGGGTCGAAAGAGGGTGAAGGATATGACAGTGAAAGACCACAGCACGAAGTTACAGTGCCAAGCTTCTATATGGGGAAGTACCAGGTAACCCAAGAACAGTGGAAAGCAATGATGGGCAATAATCCATCTCGTTTCAAAGGAGATCCATTACCAGTAGAAAGTATAAAGTGGGAACAAGCAAAAGAGTTTTGTAAGAAACTATCAGAAAAAACAGGAAAAGAGTACCGTTTGCCAAGTGAAGCAGAATGGGAATACGCTTGTCGTGCAGGGACAGAAACGCCATTTGCCTTTGGAGAGACAATTACAACAGAGATAGTAAATTATAATGGAAACTCTCCTTATGCTAATGCACCAAAAGGCCAGTTCAGGGGAAAGACAGTAGAAGTGGGAAGTTTGGGAGTAGCCAACCAATTCGGTCTGTATGACATGCATGGCAATGTCTGGGAGTGGTG
>JAEUQL010000247.1:0-2203 GCA_016789295.1 Blastocatellia bacterium
CTTTTTTAACAGTGACTTTGCAACCGTTTACCTCTAGCACTCTTTTTGTTGCGCTGTTGGTTTGACTAAAAAGACCTTCCATTACACAGCCTGTAAACTGCTCAACAGAACGATCCTGCTTCTTTTTAACAGTAGCTTGTCTTTTTTCTGTACTGATGCTTTTTCTGATAGTTTCCAAATGGCTTTTTGCTTGAAGTAGTAGAGCAAGCGCAAATTCAGCCGAAGGAAGAGGTTTAAGAAGACGGCTTTTAAGAATAAGTGCTGAAAGAGGAAACTTTTGAACAATTTTCATCAAGGTAAAAAGCAGTGTAAGCTTTTTTGGGTGAGCAAATATTTTGTTTAAGCCAAAGCTGATGAGGTAGGTTTTTAGAGACTTTTTAACTCTCTTTTCTGAGATTTCAGCACGAGCAACCTCTAGAAGTGAACCATAGGGAACGCCTGATGGGCAGGCCGTCTCACAAGCCCTGCAGCCCAAACAGAGGTCTATATGCTTTTGATACTTCTCTCCTGGTTCAACCCTGCTCTCTGCTACTGCCCTCATCAGATAGAGCCTTCCCCTTGGAGAGTCATTCTCGTTGCCAAGCTGTTTGTAAGTAGGGCAGGAAGGGAGGCAGAGTCCACAGTGGACACAGGCCAAGAGTTTATCGGTCTCTTTTTCGAGGGCTGTTTTGAGCATGGCTTGAGTATAGTTTTTTTAAACTGCAAAGAAAATTCTTTTCCGTAAGCTTTTGTGGCCATCTAGTATCTTAGTGAGTAAAATTCTGCCTATGTCTCTATCTGAACGCTACTCTAGACAAGAACTTTTTGAAGGTATTGGAAAAGAAGGTCAACAAAAGCTCTCTTCCAGTACTGTTCTGATAGTTGGTTGTGGTGCACTTGGCAGCTTGCAGATCGAGACTCTTGCACGCGCAGGTGTTGGGAAGCTGAAGATCGTAGACAGAGACTTTGTTGAAGCTTCCAACCTTCAAAGGCAGGTTATGTATGACGAGCAAGATGCAACTCTACAACTTCCCAAAGCCATTGCAGCAGCAGAAAGAGTGAAAAAGATCAATTCCAGCATTGAAATTGAGCCGTTTGTAACCGATCTTAGCTACAAGAACGTAGAAACGTTGGCTGAAAGTGTAGATCTTGTATTGGATGCAACCGACAATTTCGAGACTCGTTATCTGATAAACGATACTTGCGTAAAACATTTCAAGCCTTGGATCTATGGTGCAGCAGTAGCATCACAAGGGCTTTCGATGACCATTATTCCAGAAAAAACTCCATGTTTAAGGTGTGTTTTTGAGACTGCACCCCCACCGGGAAGTTCACCAACTTGTGATACATCAGGAGTTATATTTCCAATAATTGCGATGGTAGTAGCTTTACAGACTACGGAAGCTATAAAACTGCTGTTAGGCAGAACTGATCTTTTACATCAGAAACTCGTACAAATAGACCCATGGCAAACAAGTTTTACAAAACTGAACCTTGCAGGACTGAGAGAACGAACCGACTGTAGGTGCTGCAAGCAGAAGAGATTTGACTATCTTGAACCTGAGCAGAAGCAGTTGAGCAGCACACTCTGTGGCCGCAATTCTGTACAGATATCACCTGCAGAGCATACCAAACTTAGCCTTGCTGAACTTGCAGACCGCCTAAAAAGTATTGGAGAAGTCAGCTTCAACCGCTTTCTCTTAAGATTTAAGACCACCAACTGCGAAATGACCATATTTCCTGACGCACGTACCATAATCCACAACACAAAAGACGAAAATCTGGCACGAAGCCTCTATGCACGATATGTAGGAGTTTAGGATGGACACAAGACACGGACAGCAGATCGACAGCTTTCTTTATGCAACCAACGGTGCAGAGCTTACATACAGTGATTGGCACAAAGGAGAGATCACGGTTGACCATCACGGACTTACACACCCACACTATATTTTTTTACACCAAGGGAGTGAGATATCTAGATTGAGGTGGCGGCGCACACGTCTAGGTCTGTATGAAGCAAAAGACCTCAAACTTGACATACAGGTCGGCAAAATGGCGCGTGTTATCTATGCAAAAGATGAATATAGCCGTATCTCCACACTTTATATAAGGTTTCCAGTAAACCCACGAAAAGCAAGGATGGAGATACAACTAGCAGATAGTGACACTTTTTTGGTTCATCAGAAACGTGATAAATTTTCTGCAAGCGACTTCTCATTAG
>JAEUQL010000247.1:2213-5988 GCA_016789295.1 Blastocatellia bacterium
AGATTACCAAGGAGTTCTATGTATCGAGTCTTGCACATTTTGATTTCAGCCTTGAAGGTAGCAAGGCTAGCAAAAGTAGATCAAGAACGATAGCAAGAATCAATATTCCACCACTGATGAAATGGGAAGCGCACCACTTTCACCACCTACTTGCACTTGTTACTAGCTGCATTTCATTTGTTCAAGAGCACGACCTGAGTGGCCAGCATAGGAGTAACTTTTCTCACGGTAAGACACTGGGCAAAAAATGATATATCTAGACAATGCTTCTACCAGTTATCCCAAACCTCCCATTGTGCGACAGAGAATCTTGGAGACACTTGAAACAGCATCAGCCAATCCGGGACGTTCCAGTCATAAACTTGCTCGAACAACCCAGAAACTGCTCGATGACACTCGTTACAAACTCGCAAAGCTTGTAGGAGCCAAAAATCCCGACCATGTAATTTTTACATTTAACACTACAGACGCGATTAATCTTGCGCTAAAAGGCTTACTAAAGGCACACGATCACGTAATTACATCGCGTTTGGAGCACAATTCTGTGCTGCGACCACTACGAAGGCTGGAAAAGAATGGCCTCATCTCTCTTACGCTAGTAAATTTTGATAGTGATGGTTTTGTAGACACTGCCGAAATAGAGAGGTCGATTCGGCCAGAGACCAGATTGATAGCTCTGACGGCTGCGTCAAATGTTTTTGGCACTATTCAGCCGCTAAAAAAGGTAGCCGAGATTGCACATTCAAAAAAGATACTCTTTTTTGTTGATGCAGCACAGATGTTGGGTGCTGCTGCGTTTAGTTTGAGTGAGATACCGGTCGATATACTTGCGTGTGGAGGGCACAAAGCACTACTGGGGCCAACAGGAACCGGCTTTCTATATGTTAATGAGACGGTTTCGCTTTCTTGCTGGCGCGAAGGTGGAACTGGAGGAGATTCATTATCAGAGCTTCAACCAGAAAAGATGCCTATACATTTGGAAGCCGGAACACCAAATACAGTTGGTATAGCAGGACTTAATGCAGCTCTCGACTATCTTTTTGAATTTGGAATAAAAAATATTCGTCAGCACGAGCAAGTTTTAACAGCAAAACTGCTAGAAAAACTCTCTAAAAACCGTCGAGTAAAGCTATACGGCACATCTGATCTTGACTGGCGTCTTGGAGTAGTCTCTTTTCTGATACAAGGCTATCAATCTGATGAAGTTGCAAGCATTCTTGATGAAAGTTTTGATATTGCAGTTCGAAGTGGTCTTCACTGTGCCCCGCTTGTACACAAAGCTCTTGGAACTGACAAAGAAGGATTGGTTAGAGTAAGTCTTGGCCCTTTTACAACAGCAGAAGATATAGACATCCTAGTGGAAGCAGTAAAAGAGATCTCGCTCTCCTCTTTCTAATTTTTAAGACTTGTTGCAGTCTCTACGCACAGTCTTCTTCAATTCTCTCTTTCTAATTATCCTTTGGGCTGAAGCTTGGTCGAGTTGTACTTTAACTATTTTGAGTTGAGAGAGTGCACTTTCAGCATATCGGCGAGCTTCTTCATTAGAGATCCTGTTTTTGGCGTAGTGGCAGAGGTTATCGCGAAAAGCTCTAAACCTGAGCAGTCTCATCCCTTTCATATCATCACTATCAGGCATCTCGCGTTTTAGTCTTCTAATAGTCTTGTTTATCTCTCTAAGAGAATACTTAACCAGCAGAGCCGTTTCTTGAGGAATGGCTTTATCATCACTTGCTTTATCTATCTTGTTAGAAGGAGGATCTAACGTAACGTCTTTGAGGTCTGTTAATAGCTCTTCTGTTTCTGGAACCTCTACAGCATCATCTATACCATCAGTAGCATCTACCTCTATCTGCTGTACAAACTCCTGCTCTTCTACTGGTGAAGAAAGATATATCTGCCTCACTCTGCTATAACTAAATGCTAGAGTAGCAATAGAGATACCAGCAACTATAAAGCCCAGCGTGAAAGAACGCCAAAATACTCGTCTAGTAGCAATGGAATAGCGTAGCTTTGTTGGTAAGTATTCAGATAGAGACTTCAACGGTTCAGTACTGAGCGTTCTACTACTGCCAATGAATGTCTCAGATAGACCTTTGGTAGTAGAAACGACTGGCACTACTGCATTACTGCTTACTAGAGGAAGAGTCTGATTGTTCCTAGCTAAATTTTGAGCAAATAAAGGTTTTGTTGAACGTTGGTCGGCTTGATACGATCTACCAACTTCCTCAAGATGTAAGTTTGCTGACCTAACAGATTTTATAGCTGCGTACATTTCACCTGCAGACTGAAACCGGTGTGCAGGATTCTTATTGAGAGCACGTTCAACTATCTCTTTGACAGCTTTTGGAACTCTGTCTGGGAGTGGTGGTGGAACAGTGTTTATTACTGCAGCCATAAGAGCAGTAAGGTTTAGTTCCATAAAAGGCAACCGTCCGGCAAGTAGACGATAGAAGATTACTCCTGCAGACCATATGTCAGTCTTCACATCACGCCTACCATAAAAAGCTTCCGGAGACATATAGACAGGAGTACCAGCTATCACAGTAGTTTGAGTATTTGACTTAAAGACCCTGGCAATACCAAAATCGGCTAGTCGAGGAATGTTACCTTGAAGAAGAATGTTGTCTGGTTTTAAGTCTCTGTGGATTATCGATTTGGAGTGAAGGTGCTCTAGGCCAGCTAATATTCCTAGCATTATGTCTATTGCATCGTCTACAGATGCAGTAGAGTTGGGCTGCCTTCTTATCCAGCTTGTGAGTGAGCCGTCTGGAGCGTATTCACTCGCAATCACAACTCTACCGCTATAGATATTCGCTTCGATTATTGGAAGAACGTTTGGGTGACCACTGGCTTTTGCCCACAAGTGGGCTTCTTGCCTGACTGTTTCTAAATCTATATCGCTCTCTACTGGTATCTTGAGGGCTACTTTGGTAGAAGCAATGGCTGTACGTCGTTCAGCAAGCCACACTATACCGAAAGCACCTCGCCCAAGCTTTTTCAGCAGAGTGTAGGGGCCGATGTTATCACCTTCTTGATACATACTGTATCCTCACTTAAACCCGTGTTTTTTCAGATCCTTTGGTGATAAGCATCAACCCCCTTATAACAAGTTACGATGCAGATGTGTTAGAAAGTCCTACTGGAACCAAGTAGTAGTTCTGAACACCTACTGGAAGTAGTGAACTGTTCAAGGTGTTGAGCGAACTTCTCTGTGAAGAGTTCAAAGAAGACTGATTTCTGGTGATGACATCAAGGTTATCACCAAGGCGTTGATAGACACCTAGAACGTTTGGTAGACCACCTTGTGCAAGGCGATTTGTAGCTACCTGACGGGTGTTGAGTGCATCTTGAACTGCTGCACGAGCTTCGCCTGAAAGGTTGCCAGAGCTACGTAGGTTCAGGAAAGCTGTGGTTATGTTCTGAAGATTGGTGTTAAAGTTTGTTCTTCTTGCAGCATTTGCTGGATCAGCATAGAAGGTCTGGAGTCTGCTCTGTGTTGCAGGGGAACCTTCGGCTACATCGAGGAATCTACGTGCACCTGTGGTGTTGCTGAAAGCAACTTGTGGAGCTGTACCTGCTGGAACAGGGAAACCACCATTGAAGAACACTGTTTGTGATCTGCCGTTTCCAAGAGGAATAATGATGTTCTGGAGTTTATCGGCAGAGTTTACTTGATAGGTAATCTGTCTTGGATCGACATCATTTAAGCCAATTGAATTGAGGTAAGAAGATACCTGTGCTCCAAATACCTGAGCTGGGTTGGCTTGGGCTTGGG
>JAEUQL010000248.1 GCA_016789295.1 Blastocatellia bacterium
AGAGGAATCAATCTCTTGCAGGCGGAAGGGCTTTCCGTTTCTGCGCCTGCAGGCTTGGCGTTGGCTGGGCTGTTGAAGGGCGAACCTTCTCAACTGAGAGTTCCTTTAGATATCAGGTGTGTTGTTTCAGCGTCAACCTAAGGAATCCCCCTTTTTCAAAACGGGGAGGATGTCAATTTGTTGGTGTTAACTCAAAGCTGCATTAAGAATCAGATTGGCGTAGCTATCTACCTTGGCTATCCAAGATGGTGGAACAAAGACTGTGGATGTGGCTTCAAAGACTATAGCTGCACCTGCTATCTCTGCTCCAGCCTTCAAACTCGACCAATCATAAAGAGCAGCCTTACACAGACTTGAGCGATAGAATATGTTGGTTTCTCCAAGCTTTGCCTTTTCACTAGAACTACTATCAACCTCAATTGTTGGAAAAGAAGGCTTATTTATTGGCACTATCAGACGAAGAAAGATTGCAACTATTTCGTGGGAAAAGTTAGGACGGCTAAAGCTATAGAAGCGTTCGTGTAGGCTGTCAAAGTCATTAAATAGTTCTGTCACTGAATTGTTGTATGCGACTTGTAGTTCATAGGACTGTCCTTTATAGCGAAGGAAAGCATATTTTTCTAACAGTATTGTACTAGTGTTTACTCCATCAGATTCGAGTTCTTTGACAGCATCTTTTCGAAGTATAGAGAACTCTTGTTCAAGAATCTCTTCGATTGTAGGTGCAGTGAAAAAGTCTTGGGTAAGCAGCAGCGACTTGGTCAATGTTCTTGTCATATCGGTTAAAACTGCTCCCAGAGCGCAGAATGCGCCTGCATTTCGTGGAACAAGAACCTTACCAACAGAAAGCCTTTCTGCAAGCTCGGCTGCGTGCAAGCCACCTGCACCTCCAAAAGCTACAAGTGTGTAGTCTGCTGGATCGTGGCCACGTTCGACGGTTATAGAACGAAGCACTCGCTCCATATTGCTATTGGCTACTTCAATTATTCCTTCAGCTAGATCTTCAGCAGGAATTCCAACACTTAAAGCTACACACTCTATCTCTTTATCAACATGCTCTTTATCAAGTGCCATTCTTCCACCCAAAAAATGGTTTGGATGGATACGTCCAAGAAAAAGATTAGCATCGGTGACAGTAAGAGTTTTACCTCCTCGGTTGTAACAGATAGGGCCAGGGATTGCGCCAGAGCTTTCAGGCCCTACTTTGAGTGCTCCACCACTATCTATTTTAGCTATTGAGCCACCACCCGCACCGATGGTTCTTATATCAATAATAGGAATTCTGACTGGCAATCCACCAAACTCTGCCTCTGAGGTCACAGTAGGGTTGATGTCAACCAAAGAGACATCAGTAGAAGTGCCTCCCATATCAAAGGTTATTAATTTCTGAAAACCTGTGAGGCGACCAAGATATGTTGCTGCAACGACTCCTGCTGCGGGACCGGAGAGGAGAGTTTCTATAGGTCTTCGGATGGCTTGTGCTGTAGTTATAGTACCACCGCTTGAAGCCATAACTCTGATAGGTAATGAAGTGACTACATTTTCTGATAGTCGTTTAAGATGCTTCTCCATAATAGGAGATAGATAAGCATTTAGCCCTGTAACTACAGTTCTTTCATACTCTCGATATTGTGGAAAAAGTTCAGAAGAGAGAAAAGTTGGAATCTTGAAAGCTTCTCTTACAGCTTCTCCTATCTGCTTTTCGTGTTCTGGGTTGAGAAATGAGAAGAGAAAGACAACGGCTATAGCTTCTGGTTGAAGACTTCTAACAGTCTCTTTTACACGTTCTATCTCATCTACTGTAAGTTTAGTGACAATTTGACCTTCTGCACCAATACGTTCGTGGACTCCTACTCTCAAGTCGTGACTAATAAAAGGCTCTGGCCGTTTGATTGAGAGTGTGTAGAGATCGGGTCTATTCTGGCGAGCAATTACCAACACATCTTCAAATCCTGCTGTAGTCAGAAGCAGGACTTTTGCTCCTTTGCGCTCAAGAAACGCATTGGTAGCAACTGTTGTCCCATAGTGTAGAAGAAGACCCGAAGATATCTTCAGGTCTTCTATTCCTTCTACTACTGCTTTGTGAGGATCTGTTGGTGTAGAAGGTACTTTATGAATTTTGAGTACCTCTCCATCAAAACAGACAAAGTCAGTAAAAGTTCCTCCAGTATCAACACCAAGAATAACCACTATTTGTCACTCCATTCTGGGATTCTGCCTGGTGTCCAAGGAGAACCTAGAGCTTCCATAGCTTTTTCGAGGTTCTTTAGATCGACTTCTGCAAGTGTTTTCAGCCTAGCAAGAATTTGGGTAAATTCTTCTGCTGCTATTTTGTAGCTGTCTATGTGTGTCTGTGTTGGTCGGGAAGTTGATAATCCTTGTTCACTAGCTATTTGAGAAACTCTATCAGCAATTGCAGGTGGGACATTTTCATTACGTGCAGCCAAAATAGTATCTCCGCGAAGTTCACGCAGCAAGTCGTTATTCTTTCGCTCTATTGCGAGTAGGTCATCCATCAACTTTGCGTCTGCTGTAGGAGTTTCTTTCAAAGCCTGTTTAAGTAGCCCAATTTTTGTCTTTAGGCTGTTGGCTGCTTCAATAGAGCCGAAGACAGCAGCATACAGACGGCTGAGTTTCTTCTGAAATTCGAGCAAGGCTGCACGGTCTTCTGGTTTCATTGTTGATGTGCCATCGGCATAGACGTTGAACTGGACAGGCTCGGTAAGTTGACTGAGGACTCCATTGACTCGTTTTGCTATAGAGATAGTGTAGCTACCTGGCAATACAAGTACTCCACCAGCACTATCGTCATCATCATCATCACTCTTTTGTGGGGCAGTGCTTATTGGGTCTGGTACTGGATAGCGCAGATCCCAGGTAACTCTGTTTATTCCAGCTTGGTTAGTGCCTTTGAGCTTGCGTATTACATTTCCAGCACTATCTGTCACGGTGACAATAATCTCTGGGGCTGGTTCCAACTCTTCATCTCTGAAGTCTTGTTGTGAAGGATAAGGGAGTTGACTGTTCTTCTTTTCAGCCTCTTTTTGAGCTTCTTGCCGCTTCTGTTTCTTTGTTTTTAGCGAATCTTTTAAGTAATAAGTAAAAGTTGCACCAAAAGGTGGATTAGAGGCAGCAAAGAAGGAAGAGCCTTGAAAGCTATTTCCACGTCCACCATAGGGACGCGATTCTATATAAAGTAAGGCATCTTTTACTGTAAATAGATGAGCTTCTTTTGCTAGCAGCTCATTATTGATAGTCCTCAAAAGAGTGTAATCGTCTAGTATATAGATTCCGCGACCAAATGTTCCAACTACAAGGTCGTTCTCTCGTTTCTGTATAGCTAAATCACGAACCGCAATTGTTGGGAAGTTGCCTTTAAGCTGTACCCATTTTTGACCCCCATCATTGCTAAAAAAGAGGCCAAACTCATTACCCAAAAAGAGTAGTTCTGGTTTTACGTGATCTTCGGCAATAGCAAGTAGTGGGCCATTTGCAGGTAGGTTGCTCTTTATTGACGACCAGCTCTTGCCCTTGTCGGTACTCTTCAAGATGTACGGAGCAAAGTCGGCGTTTTTGTGGTTATCAAAAGTAGCATAAACAGTATTTATGTCGTGTTGGGAAGCAAGAATACGACTAACATAAGTAAACTCAGGCACACTAGGAAACTTCTCTGTTTTTCTCCAGTTCTGACCACCATCTTCAGAGACTTGGATCAAGCCATCGTCGGTTCCGACGTAGAGAAGACCTTCCTTCTTTGGTGATTCTGCAAGAGCTGTAATGTTGCCGTAGAAAGAGGTAGAAGCGTGTTTTGCAACAGCATCGGGCGACCATATCTTGCCCATCACCGGCAATTTATCACGGTCAAGATTTCTGGTTAGATCTCCACTAACTGCTTTCCAAGTGTTGCCTCGATCATCACTTCTAAAAAGCTTGTTTGCAGCAAAGTAGAGTCTGGTATTAAGGTGTGGGCTGATTATGAGTGGTGAATCCCAGTTCCATCTTAATGGTGGTTCACCTCTACCTTCTTGAGGTTTGATCCCCATGCGTTCACCTGTACGCTTATCAAAACGTGTTATTCCACCATACTGATACTCAGAGTAGATGATGTTTGGGTCTTGAGGATCTACTACACTGCGAAACCCATCCCCACCTTGTGTAACAAACCAGTCAGCATTAGTAATACCTGTGATGCTGCGTGTACGCGAAGGGCCGCCGAGACTAAAGTTATCCTGCGTCCCTCCATAGACATAATAGAAGGGTGACGAATTATCTACAGTAACATCATAAAACTGTGTGATAGGCAGATTGCTCTTGAAGTCCCAATTCGCTCCTCTGTCAAAACTTTCGTAAATTCCTCCATCACAGCCAACCAGGTAGTAGTTTGTATTGGTTGGGTCTATCCAGATAACGTGGTTGTCTACGTGTTTGAACTTTTCTCCAAGCCTGCGCAGTGTCTTACCACCATCATCAGAGACCAAGTTGTAGACGTTAGGGATATATATTCGGTTGACATCTTTGGGATCGGCAATGACTTGTCCATAATACATAGCTGTTGAATCAAAATCGTTGCGCTTTTCCCAGGTTTCGCCGTAATCAGTTGAGCAGAAGATACCACCTTTTTTATTGGCTGCTTCCACTATTGCGTAGACTACAGAGCTGTCAGCAGGAGATATGGCAAGCCCTATTCTTCCAAGTTCAACATTTGGAAGGCCAGAAGTTACTTTCTTCCAACTTTCTCCTGCATCAGTAGATTTGTAGAGGGCTGCTTCAGGTCCACCATTGATCAGTGTCCACACGTGACGTCTTCGTTGATAGGCTGCAGCATAAAGAGTATCTGGGTTTTTCTGATCCATCGCTACATCGGTAACGCCAGTATTTTCGCTAATAGAGAGGATATTCTTCCAATTTTTTCCACCGTCTGTAGTTTTGAATAGTCCTCTATCACCACCTGACCCCCAAAGTGGACCTTGTGCTGCTACATAGACAGTGTTGGAACTACGTGGATCAATAACGATTCTTGCTATATGCTCAGAAGACTGGAGGCCAACTTTCTTCCAGCTTTTACAACCGTCTTCAGACTTGTATAAGCCGTCACCATAGCCAACACTACGCTGGCTGTTGTTCTCTCCAGTTCCTACCCAAACAATATTTGGATTTTTAGGATCGATAGTAACAGCACCTATTGAATAGGAGCCTTCGTTGTCAAAGACAGGTGTCCAGGTTGTTCCTGCGTTCTTTGTTACCCAAACTCCACCAGAAGCAGCTCCTACAATATAGTGGCTACGGTCGTTTGGATTGACTGCAATTGCACTAACACGCCCAGAAGTAACAGCAGGCCCAATGGATCGCAGCTTCAGACCACTAAATGTAGCTGTTGACATTGGGTCTTTATCCTTGTCGGATGTTTTCTCTTGAGCAGCAATTGGTAATGGATTTATAAACAACAGACTCAGCAAAATACTAAGAAATATCTTCACTTCTCTCTCCTTCATCAACGTCAAGTAGGGACACAACAAGGGCAAAAAGAAACTCTTTAAGGCTCCTTGTGGATATAATTGAAAAATCTCTTCAAGTCATGGAAAGGCTAAAAATGACTATTATAAACGTGCTTTTGGGGCTAGCCATTATTTTTATCATTTTAGTAGAGGCTTTTGAAACAATAATTCTTCCCAGAAGAGTAAAGCGCAAGGTAAGGCTTACAAGACTCTTCTATCAGTCACTCTGGTTTATATGGTCAAAGTTTGCAAAGGGAGCACTTTCACCAAAGAGTCGTGAGTCTTTTCTAAGTGTCTTTGGCCCTTTTTCACTGATTGGTCTACTTTCTGTTTGGGCAATATGCCTTATTACAGGGTTTGCTCTTTTACAATATGGTCTTCAGTCACCGTTAAACTGTCCAGAAAAATAGACTCCAATAGTAACATATTTATAGTGTTTTGGGTTGATCATTTTTAAGAGTGTATTTTGTTAAGGTAGAAAAA
>JAEUQL010000249.1 GCA_016789295.1 Blastocatellia bacterium
AAACGGTGTTGTAGCTCACATCACCTTTGCTGATCCAGTCTGTGCAGATCTGTGTAACATCTTGGAAGAAGCTGGTAAAACACTCACCGATGTTACTATTCACAGAGGAGGAACCTACCTCTGCATGGAAGGGCCTGCATTTTCAACTAGAGCCGAATCCAACGTCTACCGTTCTTGGGGAATGTCAGTTATTGGTATGACCAATCTACAAGAAGCCAAACTGGCTCGTGAAGCAGAGATCTGTTACAGCACTATTGCTCTTGTAACCGACTATGACTGCTGGCACGAATCACACGATGCAGTTACAGTCGATATGGTTATCGAATACTTGAAAAAGAACGTAGTCAACGCACAGAGGCTCATATGCGAAGCTGTAAAGATCGCTTCCAGCCGTAAACAGAATTGCAAGTGCAACTCTGCCCTAAAACACGCCATCTTGACCGATCCGGCTGCAATAACAGAAGAAGCTAAACAACATTTGCAACTTTTAATAGGGAAATACTTCTAGAAGCACAACTACTGTTAATAACTTAGCTGCTAGAAATTAAGTCTTTTAGCACTTTTCTAGTAGCTTCCTCTTTATTAATTTCTGATCCTATCTTTTACAGTACATACTATTTCTACTACTTTAAAAAACAAGATCAAAAACATTTTTTCTGTATTACACCCGATTGCCTAAATAGCTTGTCCTGAAATAGTAGTTATCTTTAACTATCTTCTTAAACAACTAGTTACTGAAAAAATGATAAGTAGAATGAGTATCTATTAGGTAGGTTACTACTACGTAGCATTATCATAAAACTACTTATCTAATTTTCTTCTTTTTCACATTGCAATTAGCTAAAAGATCTATATACTCTCCTCAAAAATCAGAAAAATAAGTAATTTAGTTTTTAGGAAAAAATCTTTTTAGGTTTTATTTCTCTTTATCTCGCTTAAATCAAATACAGACTTTGTTTCTTCTAAAAAAATAGTATATAGCATCCTTAATGACAGCTAAGTTTTATCTTTAGCTATCATGATTAGTCTTAATCCTTATCTTTTTACGTCTTTATGATCTTTGATAAATAACTGACTATCTCAACATAAATCCGTAATTTATGAGCTAATCAAATCTAGTTAGCCTTACTACTGTTGTAATTTTCTGTAACCCAATCCAGTCCTAGGAGGACAAATGAAGAAACAGGCCCTAAAAATATTTACATTTGCAACAGCACTCACAATTGCATTGATGTTTAGTTTTACCAACAACGCAATGCAGGATAGTAACCTAGATAACCCCGTAACAGGTTTAAGTACCTTAGAAAGGGCTTACCAAGAGTGGCAAGCCAAGAATGTAAACAACACACACATACTGAATGTACAGTTAGGATGGATTAAAGGTCTATCTTCAGAACCTTCAGATGCAGTTGGTACAGCTAGGCTTAATCAAACAAACGGAACAATCTCTTTAAGGATCAAAGATATAAAAGACGGAGATTGGCAGCTATGGTTTATAGAAAACCATCCTGAAGGCAGTACTATACCCGAAGCAACAGACAAGATAGTTGAAGTAGCCCGTTTCACTAGCAAAGATGGTATTGTCGATTTTGAAGGGAAAATTGACCTGGCACTCATAGACAAGATGGAGATTGACCGCATTGCTATTACCAGAACAGGAATTAATCCTGCTGAAGCTTTTGTACTTAGCGGCTCACCTACTCTTTTTGAGAGATTGCAACGCAGAGAGCTTCTAGCCAGAAGAACAGAAAGTAGCATTGCTTCAAGACTAGTATCCTGGTTTACACCAACCGCATCAGCCGACAAAAAAGATGACCTTACACGCTTGATAGAAGATGGAAAGAAACTTTTTAATGAAGAGAAGTTCAAAGGTAATGGTCGCACCTGTGCAACTTGCCACCCAGCTTCAAACAATTTCACAATAGATCCAGCTTTTATCGCAACTCTTCCCCCAAATGATCCTCTGTTTGTTGCAGAGTTTGATCCCAATTTAGCAAACAACTTTGAAAACCCTGCACTGATGCGCCAGTTTGGTCTAATTTTAGAGAATGTAGACGGCTTTGAAGATCTTCAGAACAAGTTTGTTATGCGCAGTGTCAATCATACGCTTGGCATGTCACAATCGCTTAATGCTCCAGACCCAGTCTTTGGCATAGACTTTACAACCAACGGCGTCAACCCAAATCCAACACAGAGAACTGGTTGGGGTGGTGATGGTTCTCCTGGCTCAGGAAGCCTTAGAGAATTTGCAATAGGTGCAGTCATTCAGCACTTCCCTAAGACGCTCAGTAGAACTCCTGGTTCAGATTTTCGTTTGCCAACAGATAGAGAATTGGACGCAATGGAAGCATTCCAACTCTCTCTTGGCCGTCAAGAAGAGGTAAATATTCGCACTCTATCGGTTAGAGATGGGCTAGCAAATAATGGAAAGACATTGTTTCTCGATACAGGAAACATCGGTCAAAGAGGGCGCAAGAACTGCAATGCTTGTCACTTCAATGCAGGTGCCACAACTGGATTTGCTCTCAATACACAAGCTCCCGGCTTCACTCCACTACTTGATGGTGTAGCACTTGGCTTTAACGGAAATCAAGGAACAAACACAATCGCACTACCACAAGTAGCCGCACTTGGTCTGCCAGTTGATGGTGGATTTGGTAAAACTCCTCTGCCAAATGGTGGATTTGGTACATTTGCTGTCATAGGTTGAAATAATGTTCCAATACGCTCGTTCAACTCTCCTTCGTTGATAGAAGCAGCAGACACACCACCTTTCTTTCATCATCACCTAGTAGCTACTTTGGAAGAGGCTGTGGCATTCTATGGCTCGGCAGCTTTTAACGGTCCTGGCAGTATAGGTGCTGGTCCAGTTCCAGTCTCTATCAGTTCAAACCCAAATGACCCAGAAGTACAGGCTATTTCAGCTTTCTTGCGTCTACTCAATGCAGTTGAAAACATACGCTCAACAGTATCCATAGCACAGACTGCACAACAGACAAACAGCGTCAGCAAGAAGCGAGACCTCATCAGGCTTGCACTTGCTGACAATAACGATGCCATAGAAGTGCTCACCAGTGGAGCATATGCTACAAACCGATCTGCAAATGTAAACTTGGCTATTGTTAAACTTCAAGAATCCAAAGCCCGTCTTGAAGAGATTGTGAGAGGCTCAGCCTCTGGAATAGATCAAGTTATAGGAGTGGCTATACTTGCACAGCGCGAAGCTCGTGCTGCATTGGTAGATCCAAATACACTACCAGTAAGTTTTAAAAATTAAGCTCCTGTGAAGAAACTGGGAAGTCACAGACATCTGTCTGTGACTTTTTTTATTACTTGAGGCTAAGTGAACCAAGTTGCTTGCCGTCTTCAAGTCGAAAGCTTGCCATAGATTTTGCGTCAACACTTAAACGGATCTTCTTGCCTTGAAATATTAACTCTCTATCTATCGGCTTTAACCTATCATTGAGAACACTAACAACTATACCATCGGTGGGTGAATTTACTGCCCAGTACTGCTCGTCGTCCTTATCCATAAAAGAGACTATTTCACCATTCCAAGCCCACTTTTGATAGAACTGGTGTACCTTTCCAGCAGGTGTCAAGTGCCAACCAGGATTCCAATCATCGCCCTTTAGCTTTGGATCGTCTTGATGTACTACTGTGGCATACTTCCCATTTGTCCAGTAAGCCAGTGAGTGATAAGGAAAAGAGTGTATCCAGAAACCCGTTATCTCAGGAACTACCATAAGACGATTCAACTTACGGGCAAACTCCATTGCATACTCTTTTGTCAAATGTGGGTTCTCACCCATCCAAAGCCTTATGTTGTACTCGGTTACTTGGTATTTCATTGATGAGTACTTGCGTACAATCTGGTTGAACTGTTCTATAGTCTCAGGCTTGACCCCACGACTGTAAAGATGAACAATTCCATAGATATCGTCACTTTTGCGAAGGTCTACAAGCTGAGAGAACCGCTTTATTGTCCTTTCACCATATTCATTGCCAGAAATTTTGACTGTAGTCTTACCTTTTCCAACAACCAACGCAATACCCATTTTTACCTTAAATGGTCGTATTCTCTCTATTATCTCTGCACATTTCTCTGCATACTCTTCTGGTTGCCAAGGTCTTGCACTCAAGAAAGGTTCATTACCAAACTCTACCGAAGTTATTAGATCGAGTGCCCCCTCTTTTTCAAACCTCTTCAGAAGGTCTTCGGCTACATCTGCACCTTCTTCGACATTTATACCTAGTACAGTAGTAAAGTGATATTTTTTGATAAATGAAATATAGTCTTCAATAGGAAACCAAGGATATTCGTTTGGAAGTTTATTCTCTTTTTTAACTTGCTCAGTGGCTTCTGGCCCCATGTGGCTATAGTAGCCGTGAAAGCTCATTCTTAGGTCTTCAATTCCTGCATCGCGTAGAGCCTGAGCCAGCAGATCTTGCCGCTTCGGCTTGCGCATTTGTAGCAGCATTTCGTGTGGTCCATCGGCAAAGTTAAAATGTGCTCCAAGTATTGGGCGTTGCCGAGGAGCTATTGGTTTTAGCTCTACCCTGTCGGCAGCTTCTACTGCAAAATAGCTACCAATTAAGAAAGTAAACAGAGCAATGAATAGATATAGTCTGTAGTTTCGCATCTTCGTATATGCCTTTCAAAGGATTTCCCGTTCGTTGCCAACTCTGCGCGTCACACGTCTTGTGTCTAGATATTCAAGTAGCGGTATAGCGTGCTTGCGCGATAAACCTGTGATCTCTTTGAAACTGGCAACATCGATCTTCGGGTTTCTGCTTTTTTGGGCTTTGATGCAACTTATAAGCTGATCGATAGTATCGCGGTGATAGACAAACTCAGCTACCTTTACTACTTTCTGCTCTGTCAGTAGGAGTTGAAACAGTCTTCTTAGCTTTGAACTGTCTCCAGAACTTTCTACTTCTTGATAAGTCAACGCTTGAAGTCCTGCACCACGAAACTTCTCTTCCATACCTGCTTTCAACTGCTCCTCTTCTTCTGTCAAAGCTATCTGATGAGATGGCAAGCGTAGTATGTCACGTTCAGCAACTAGTACTTTCTCAGCTACAAGACGGTCTATGACCATTTTGAACACTTCTAGCTCGGTGAGGCTAAATACCTGCTCGCGTATCTGCTGACGACTCACTCCAGGTTGAAGAGGGTTGGCTTTGTGAAAGTTCTTAAGTGTAACCGATAGAGTCTCTTTGAATTTGTCATAAACAGCTTTTGCCAATATATAGACTGGCTGTGTATCGGATCGGAGTATTTGGGATCTGCGTACCAGGTCTGCAACCCCTCTGTCAATCTCTGCGTCTGTAAGTCCAGTTCGAGCAGCTAACTTGCCAAGCGTAATGGCTCTCTCTTGGCTCATCTCTACAAAAATAAGAATATGTTCTGCCCAATTACTCAATGCCCTACTCTCAGCAAGTCGCTTTAGATTTGGAACAACTTGGCGATCTTTAAGCCGGTGCTTCTCAGCCAAAGCATTGACTATCGTTCCACCTCCTATAGTGATCTGTGGAGAATAACTGCGAATAATAAATCTGTCACCAGCCAGAGCAAATGTTGGTGATTCGAGGCGTAATTGTGCAAATTGTCGTTTGCCTGGCTCAAGATTGCTTCCTTCTAGCAATACTACACGAGCCATTAATTCAGATGTGTCATGGTGAAAGCGCACTCTTGTTCTTTGAGTAAGCGGTTTTGGACTGCTTGCTAGAACCTCAAGTTCTACATCCAACATAGATGTAGCGGAAAATCTGTTAGCAGGTACTAATACTTGACCACGCTCTACATGCTCCAGACTAAGACCTTGAAGATTTACTGCCGTGCGTTGTCCAGCTAACGCTCTCTCTGTAAATTCACTATGAACTTGTAGCCCACGAACACGCGAACGATAGCCGCTAGGCAATATTTCTAACTCATCACCTATCAACATATGCCCAGAACGTAATGTGCC
>JAEUQL010000024.1 GCA_016789295.1 Blastocatellia bacterium
CATCGGCCTATTCTGTAAGGACTCCAACCCACACCAACGTTTCTTGGCTGCCAACTCCAACCATGACCAGGAACATTTACCCAGTTGCCATAAGCGTCTAGGTCAGAGTTGCCGTAAAGATAGCCATTTCTGGAGATATATCTGTCGGTGTCGGAAGATATTTTCAAGAGATTGTCGCGCTCTTGATTCCATCCGTCCCAGTAATCAGAAATGTAGGTTGCAGATATCTCTACGTCAGAAGGGTCTGAACCAAATGTAGCTTTCTTTCCTTCCTTCAACTTGATTCTACTTCCATTGTCAGAAATAAGCTCTGTTTCACCTGTGAGTGTAACTACTTCAGTATCACCGTTTGGCAGAACATTGATTCTGTAAACACCAGCTTTTTTTATCAGGACTGCAGCACGTGGTGTTGAGATCTCAAACTCCTTGATCTCATCTTCAGCAGAGAAAGTAGCTGTACCAAGACTTAAGTTGAAGCGGTATCGATTAGGGCTTAATTCAACAGCTTCAAGCGATGTATCTTCACTCAGGCGGATAAACAATAAGTAGACTTGCAGTTCAAGTCGTGAATTTCTGCCAGTGTATATACTGTCACCGGCAGCTAGCGGTAGATTAATGCCTGCTTCTTCCCAGTTCTGCGAGCCTCTGTGACGGACACTCGCATCTCCTTCTAACAAGCTTATCCTAGATATGAGTTGTTGGCGTAGGTCTATAACTTCATCTGCAAAGACCCAGTTCAGTGGTAGTAGTAGTGCTGCAAATGCAAGCACCAGAGATAAGAGTAACGAGCGGGGGAAAGACTTTTTATCCATAACTTACCTTCCTGGCAGTGGTCTCCTTATAGGAGATCTATATTTATAGTTATTTATCTTACTTTGGATAGATGCACGCTTAAACAGCAATATCTATTCCATACCGCTTATAAGAAACTGTTTCGCAGTAACTACTTGTCTAATGCTAAAATTGCCGTAAGACCATATTAGCCTGATAACCCAACCCTTACACGATTTGGTGTAGCTGGTGAAGCAAAGTGTTGAAAATATTTTACAAGATTGAGCAACTTCTTTTATCTCTTTTACTAACTATGCTACTTTCAGCCGGTCTAGTTAAAGCAGAAAAGATCAGCAATGAGGCAGAGAGTGAAAAGATGATAAATTACACCATAGGATGGACTACTCCAAACAGACACCTTTTTGAGGTATCGATAGAGGTAGATGTTGACACAGAGGCAGAAATAGATTTTGCCATTCCAAGCTGGCGACCTGGTCGCTATCTCATTCAAAACTATGCTCGTAATGTCCAAGAGTTTAGTGCAGTCGATCAAGACGGGAAAGCTCTTGCCTGGATAAAGACCGATAAATCCACGTGGAAAGTAAACAGTGCAGGAAGTAGCCGAGTGAAAGTTTTCTATAAATATTTTGCCAACACACTCGATGCTGGTTCGAGTCTTTTGGACGATTCCGAAGCCTACTTCAATGGAACGAATCTGTTTATGTATATACCAAAACGTAGAGCAGCCCCGTGTAGCCTGAAGATATACTCTCCAGAAAATTGGCAGACAGCAACATCTCTCAAAAAAATAGACGGCCTATTTAGAGCTTCAAACTACGATGAGCTTGCCGATTCTCCAGTAATCTGCAGCCCAAGCCTCAAGATCTATAACTTTACACAAGCTTCTGTTACCTATAATCTCGCTTTTCAAGGTAAAGTAGCCTATGACATAGAGAAGCTAATAGAGAATGTTTCAAAGATAGTATCTGCACAAGTAAAGCTTTTTGGAAAAGCTCCTTTCGATTCTTACTACTTTCTCTATCACGTAGTTCCTGGAGGAAGAAACCACGGTGTGGAGCATGCTTTCTCTTCTTCTATGACTGTTCCAGAGTCTACTTTCACTAACGAAATTGGCCGAAGGAACTTCTATTCACTCACTTCGCACGAGTTCTTTCACGCATGGAACGTCAAACGGATCATGCCACAAGTCTTCAATCCTCCTGACTACAGCCGTGAAACTTATACAAAGCTACTATGGTTCTTTGAAGGTGTGACCAGTTACTACGGCGACCTGCTGTTGAGACGTGCTGGAGTTACAGACGAAAAGAGCTACCTTAATCACCTTGAACGCCTTATATATTCAATGCAAAACTCTCCTGGGCGACTGATTGTTAGTGCAGAAGAAGCAAGTTTTGATGGCTGGCTTCAACCTGATGATAGAGAAAATGCACAGATATCTTTCTATGACAAAGGAGAGCTTTTAGGTTTGCTACTAGATCTGGAGATTCGCCATACAACTAACAACACTAAGTCTCTTGATGATGTGATGCGCTACTTAAATAACAACTTTGCAGTCATTGGTGAAGGAGTCGGCGAAGATGGTATCAAAAAAGCAGTGGAGAAGGTTGCAGGAAGAAGTTTTGAAGAGTTCTTCAAAAAGTATGTCTCTGGTTATGAAGAACTTCCTTACAACAGCCTGCTCGCAACCGTGGGGTTACAATTAACAGAAGAGGAAGATGCTTCAAAACCAAATGTCTACACTGGCTTGAAGATGGCTGGTGATGAGAAGAATACCATTTTGAGTATCATTCCTGGTTCACCAGCAGAAGATGCTGGAATTGCTCGTGGAGACTTGCTTCTGGCCATAGATGACCGGCAGTTAACACCATCAAACTACAACGAGATACTCTCTTCTTACCGTCCTGGAGACCGTCTGCAGATAACTCTGTTTCGTAGAGGATATTTGCGAAGATTTACACTCACGCTCAGATCAGGTGCAAACACAGTCTACACAATAAAGCCTCTACAGCAGATAAGCGAGACTCAAAAGAAGACCTTTCTAACCTGGATAAACTGAAGACCTCTCCAGTTTTGGTAGAATGCAAGTCTAGCTAAGGAGTCCTCCTTTTTCAAAACCGGGAGGATGTCAAGTAGGTAGATAATAGAGATTAGCAATTTTTTCAAATAATTCTTCTCACTAATATCGTTGGACTATGTAGTGTTTAGAGTCTATCAAAATGGAGTCGGTTATGAACTATCAAGAAAACAGTACAAACTCTGAGGGTGAGATAGGACTAGCAGCAAAACTCAACCCTTTTCAACGTCTAATCGGTGTTGTATTTTCTCCAGGAGAAACCTTCAAAGATATAGCTATCAAGCCCAATTGGGTTGTGCCTATCTTGCTAGCTATTGCTATTCTAATAGCAGGTAATCAGTTGATTACCCGACGGCTCAAAATAGACCCAGAAAAGATTGCACGCCAGGCAATCACAAAGCAGTTTGAAAAGCAGGGCAAATCTATATCAGATCTTTCACCAGAACAGAAAGAGGCTTTAGAAGGGCAGATCAAAATCTCAGTTAAGATTCAGAGTTATATTCCTTTAATTACGGTGCTAACAACTCCAATATCTATTGCTTTTCTAACTTTTGTCTTTTGGTTAGGTTCACTCTTGATGGGTTTAGAGGTTAACTACAAAAGGCTATTTTCTGTTACAGCATATTCATTTTCGGTGGTTGTAGTCTTTTTGGCGACTGTAGTCAACACTGTAGTTGCATTTATCAGAGATCCAGAAGATATAGATATTTTGCGGGGTATTGCTGTAACAAATCCTGGGATGCTACTTCCTGAGACCTCCCCATCAGCTCTTATTGCTCTACTGAGTAGATTTGACATATTCAGCATATGGTTTCTGATACTGATGATAATTGCAATCCCAGCTATTTCAAAAAAGGCCGACACTACAAAATCGACCGTGTTGGTTATGGGTCTGTGGACAATATGGATTCTTATCTCTGTTGGTTGGGCAGCATTATTTGGTTAAAAAACCTTTTTTGTTTAATCTCTTTCTATGCTTTCAGAAAGGATTCAGAAATATATAAATTCGCTGCCAGAACCAGCCCTGGCTAGACTCTTCTTTGAACGCCTTCAAGAAGAGCACCCAGCCGCTACTACTAGAGTTTGTGCAGATGAGGATCTCTGCACAAACATACTCATAATAGCTTCTTATAGTCCATTTCTTTCTGAAACCATGCTCTTGTACCCTGACTATATCTCATGGCTTGGTCGAGATAGAGATCTACACAGAGTAAAATCTAAAGAAGAGTTACTGCAAGACCTGGCAAGATTTGTTGCTGTAAATTCCACTCTAGACGAATCAACTAGGTTGGCTCGATTTAAAAGACGAGAGCTTTTAAGAATCTATCTGCGTGATTGTAAACGACTTGCGACACTTTCTGAAACAACAGAAGAGTTATCAAATTTAGCTGATGCTATCTTAGAAAGAGCTTTCAACTACTGCTATCAACCACTTCTGCATCGCTACGGTCAACCTCAGTCAGTAGATGAACGAGGTCGGCTATTAACCGCAGAGATGGCTGTAATAGCTCTTGGGAAACTGGGTAGCAGGGAACTCAACTACTCTTCTGACATCGACCTCATCTTTATATACTCTGCTGATGGAGAGACAGCAGGCAAAAAGGCTGGTGGGGTTGAGTCGGTCACAAACAAATTCTTTTTTACAAAATTAGCTGAATCTATTGTTAAAACTATTGCTACTCCATTAGGTGAAGGTGCTGTCTTTAGAATAGATCTCAGGCTTAGACCAAGGGGCAGAGAGGGTGACCTTGTAGTTTCTTTGCGAGAGATGATCCGATACTACAGTAATGAAGCACAAAACTGGGAACGGCAAGCTCTTGTACGTGCTAGAATATCTGCGGGCAGTCATCAGACTGTAGATCGGTTTTTAGCGGCTGTTGCTGATAGAATATTTCTTCAAAGACCTCTTCTGGAAGTTCTCCAAGATATAAAATTTGCAAAGGAAAAAATAAATACCCAAGTAGCATCTCGCCAAGCAGTTCGTGATCTTCGTATGCTACGCAGTTGGGAAGAACGCCAAACTCCCAAATCAAGTTGTTATAATGTTAAATTAGGTGAAGGAGGCATTAGGGAAATAGAATTTATCCTTCAAGCACTTCAGATATGCTACGGTAGCCAAGATGCCTGGCTGAGAGTTAGCCAAACTCCTATCGGCTTACAAAGGTTAGCAGAAAAAGGTTTAATTACCGATCTAGAGAGAACTCACCTATCACAAGCTTATCTATTTTTTAGGACAGTAGAACACCGCTTACAGATGGAACATGGGCTACAAACTCACAGCCTCCCACAATCTGTAGAGAAGATGGCTCTTCTTGCAAAAAGGTGTGGCTACAATGATATAAAGACCTTTGAACATACGCTTCAACACCACCGTGATAATGTATCAGAGGTCTACAACAGAATTTTTGGGAAAGCTTCTAATCAACCTCAAGAAATACCAAAGCCACTTTTTGAGGGTTTGGGTCAGCAACCTTCTGAAGTAGCAAAAATTTTTCAGACCGATAAGCAAGGCGTAGACAAAGATACACTCAATAGGTATTTTCATGAGTCTCTCAACTCACTTCTTTCTCTTAAAACGATCAGATTTAGTAGAGAAGAGCTTGCTGAAACCATACTAAACAGTATTTCTGAAGAGAAAGAAAATATTGTGCGTACTCTCAGATTACTGAATGATTTTGCACTTTCTGTAGCAATGGATGAGTCAGTTTTGAGAGAAGGTTTTATTCTTAAACAGTTGCAAGAATTGGTGAAAATAGCAGGTAAGAGTAGATATTTCATACAGATGCTCATCTCCTATCCGGTACTTGTAAAAGCCCTTTCTCAAAAGATATACATTTTTAGTAGAGAAGAGTTTTTGGCACTATTTTTAGATAGAATAGGTAACAAAAAGCGTGAAGAAGCAATGAAAGAACTGCGGCTCTGCTGGCACGAGCAGATATTGCAGATAGGTAGATTGGAGTTATTAAAGCAGACCCACTTACCAACTATCCATTACAGCCAAACAGCTTTAGCCGAGGCTACACTTGAAGTGGCTTGTCGTCTGGCAATAGACAGTGTAGAAGAGAAGTACGAAAGAGAGAAGACCGAGCTTAACTATTCTTTGGTTGGGCTTGGACGGCTTGGACATTACGACATAGACTATGGCTCAGATCTAGATATAGTACTAATTTATAAAGAAAAAGATTATAACATTGCTAAAAATATCACAAACTCTGAGTTCTATGCTGCTGTGGTTGAATCGCTTATACAGATACTTTCAACACTAACTAGGTATGGCTCCATTTATAGATTGGATTTAAGATTACGACCAGACGGGAGTAGTGGTCTGCTAGCTATAAGTCTGGATATGCTAGAAAACTACTTGAACAAACGTGCTGCTGTATGGGAACTGACGGCATATCTTAAAGCTAGACATATTGCTGGTAGTAAAGATTTTGGGCTTGAGGTAGAAAGAAATATACTTGATACGGTATTTGCAAGAAGCAGGGAATTGACAACAGAACTTAGAAACCAACTGCTAGGTATTCGGGAAAAATTGGTAAATGAGAAGGTAAAGCCAAATACAAATGATTTCAAGTTTGGTGAAGGTGGAATTCTAGATATACATTTTCTGACGCGATTTTTACAGCTTTTTAATCAACTAAGAGATACAGATAGATGTGATACCTTATCCCTTATAGAGCAGTTACACCTTAAAGGGCTGCTTTCAGAAAATCAGTTTAAGAAAGTCAAAGAGGGCTATATCTTCTTGAGCGGAATAGACCATCACCTACGCTTACAATCAGAACGATATCAGCCAGTACTGCCTCGCAACCACACGCTTCTTATGGATCTGGTTCGCTCTCTTGGTTTTACATCTGAGGTTGATTTTATGGTGCAATATAAGACCACAATCAAGGATATAAGATCGGTATATCTTGAAGTTATAAGTAGCTAAACCTTTATAAAATAGTTATATCAAAGCCTGACATTAAAATGGCTTGGGAGTTTGGCTGTGCTTCCTTTCTTTATCCTTTTGTGTTTCTTTTCGCTTGTGGCTATTAGCTCATCCAGTGCTTCTTCGACCTGTTCAGCTCCTTTTAAGATCTGGTCTACAGCATTAGCTGCAGAAGAAGAGAGCGTCTTACTAACATCTTCTTTCAAATCTCCTAAGTCTTCATTGACACAGTCTACAGCTATCTGGCCTTCACCCATTATTGCTTTTGAAGCATCTTCAAAAGTTGCTTCCATACTCTTTCCAAACTTGGTCAAAGTAGCATTAAAAGCGTTGATATTGCCTTGTGTAGAGCGCCAGTAGTGTTCAGAGACTTCAGAAGCTTTCCAGAGTGGAGCAGCAAGCTTTTCAGGCAGCCCCAAAGCAGCTTTGCTTCCAAGCTCAGCCGCTAATTTGTCAGGAAGTAGAGAGAGATTTTTAAAGACCTGTTCCATCTGTAGTTTGAAAGGAATAGTAGAATCGTTTATTGTACTTATGCTTGAGAAAATAACTCGAAACCCAAGTTCTATAAGCTTAAATCCATCGGCCTCACCGCGATTAACACCAGCAAATCCTGTTTCTACAAACTCTCTACCTGCTAAAAGCTGTTTGATGCCGGTCTCTCCATCTTCAAGCAGACTATTGGTAAGGTTTGAGATGCCATCAAGCAACAGTGTAAATTCCTGCTTTCTTTTACGAAGTACCTGAGCACGTGTACTGTTATCTCGTACTTCGGGAGTGGGTATTTTCATGTGTCCTTTGGACAGATCGCTGATACAGTCTTCCATATTGGTCTTAATCGTGGTCAACTGTTTAACGCATACTTGAAAGAATTCTTCACTAATAGCCAATGTGCTGTTTATGGTTTCTCTAACAGCCTCTTCGATATCAGAAACTAGCTGACCTCCGGTTTTTGATATATGTCTGAGTCGCTGTTCAAGGTCTGGAGGAATACCATCTTCACTCTTTTGAAGGTCTTTTAACTGTTCTATTCCTTCTGCCACTTCTCTAAGACCTTCTTCAAGGTCTTGCATATTCTTTTGAGTCTTTTTTTCAGTGGCCGCTAACTCTTCATCCCCTTCATCTTCTTGTTGCTGCTCGCCTCGTGCATCACGATCTGTGATATTTGCTTCGGCTGCTTCGTGTGTATGTTGAATGGGAATTGGTTCACCAGATTGCTGAACCACTTGAGCAGCAACAGCAGTATTATTTAATGGAGAATCAGCAGGCTTTTCTTGAGATTTTATTTCTTGAGGCTTGTCCTCACGAGTAGCTTCCTGATGTTGTTCAAGGGTGGGATTATGTACATATCCTCCTTGAAGTGGATTGATAGCCATTATTGTATCCTCCAGAAATAATGTTGGGACTAAGCCAAGATTCCACCCATTCTATAAATGATATAAGCTATAGCAAGAAACCCAGTAGCTTTGTCTACGTATATCTCCATCTGTATCTTCTTGCTCTTTGCTGCAGGACGATTCAAAAGTGCTGAATTTGCAGACATGGGCTTGGAAAGTTTATCATATTTCCTCTTCCACTCGTTGGCTGCAGAATAGAAAGCCCGCACTAGACTTTCAAAATCTAGACCATTGAGACCTTTTAACTCACTGTTGAGGCATAAAAATACTGTAGTCCCTGCACTGTTTAATGATAGGAAAGTTCCGTCTTCTGATCCCGGTTGGTTGTTGATGTACTCTTTTACTGACCCTGGGATGCCTTCAGTTTTTTTATCAATGATTGTGTAGAAGCAGAGGGTTCCATCTTGGGAAAGTTCCATAGTCAACTGTACACTATCATCTGCTTCTCCAAGCATCAAAGAACATCGGTTCTGGTCGAGTTCGAGATCGGGAATGCCTATCGATTCACCAAAATCTTTGAGAAGGTTGCTAAATAGCTGTAGTGCATTGCTGTTGCTACTTCTGGAGTTTTGCTGTTGATTTTGTGATTGTTGCGAAACTGGGTTGCCTACTCGACCGAGTCCAGCAAATGTAGAGGTTGAAGTAGTTGTGGTTGTCGATTTGCTAGGCTCCCTCAAAGTTGAGGTATTATTAGAGACTTCCCTTAAAGATGACATAGGTCTACTCCCAAACTAGCTATGTTAGCTTGCTTCAGACTTGGCTCTAAAATTTTCAAAATTTAGCCGATTATAGCACAGGATGTTCTGTGCTGTACAAGAAGCCTGGAGTACCAGAACGGTACTCCAAGTATCTATGCAAGCTTTGTAAGCTCTAATGACAGGTTTTATAAAGAGCTTGATAGGAAGTAGTCTCTTATCTTGCCTTTTGCCTTTATTCCAGGCATTTCTGTTGTGTTCATCAGCTCAACGTCGGAGAGCTTAAAGCCTGCCTTCTCGCCTGACTGATTTATCAACTCTTTAGCAAAATGGAGTGTGAGAATATGTGAACCTGGAGAAAGCTCTTTAGCATCTTGTGCCCAGGCTATAGGCTCACCATTAGAAGTTAGAAGGTTGCCTTTCAGGTAATAGCGTCCCGTGGCAGAAACTTCTACAGAAACTTCTACATTCAAGTCTGTTGCTGTGAGTTCTTCCTTAACTACACCCAGCAGTCTTGCATTTGACTTCCCACTGATAACTTCAATGCTTCCTGTACGAGCTAGTTGTAAGCCACTCTTTGTATGTCCATTGGCCTCTACAATAAATGTCGTAATTGTGTCAAGTTTTGATGTATTTACCTTTGCTGAATAGAGTCCAGGCTCTGATTCAAACATCTGCACTCTCTTTTTACCTTTGTCACCTTTGATTTTGATTTTGAGCTGAGCACCAGTGACATAACCTGCATCGTCTGAAAGTCGTGCATAGACAGTTATGGGTTGGTCTTTGTCTACACCATTTTCTGATGTCCACACGGTCATCACAGGGCCACCTTCATCATTCACAAGGATGTCTATTGTGCCAGAACCTTGTTTTACATTGAGTAGGTAGTTGCCAGGCAACATCTTCTGTTTCTCGTTGATAAACATTACACCCTTGCGACCGCGACCATTCACCAACTTACTCATCTCATTATCACTTATAGACTCGTTCTTGGAGTATGGGTTGACTTTGAGGTCTGAGCCGTTTGGGTCTGTTATGGCAACATCTAAACTTGCATCGGTTTCAGACAGAACAGCAATCTTTGCCTTCTCACTGGTGACTGGTAGAGTAACAGAAGAAGCTTCTACCTGTTCAAGAACATAAAAACTTGATCTTGTAGTAACAATTTCTGTTTCTTTGACAAGAGTTTCTTTAGTCAAACGCCCTGTATCTGTACGATCTATAGGTTGTTTGGCTAACCTTTCAGCTTCAAGTTCTGGAATAGGTTTTACTTGCATTTTATCAGGTGTACTGTTTTGAGCCTGCTTTGTAAATGTAAACATTACTGCAAAAACTACTGCTATAGCGAGTAGAAATCCTAACTTTTTCATCTTTGTCAACTCCTCTTCTTATTTTTCTACCAGCCGTATTGGCCAATAATGTTGCCTATGTAACCAGGATCATCATTATGTCTGTTATGATCATGGTTGGCTGTGGTGTTAAACCAATCACCACCAGGTGCTCCGGGGAAGTGGGCACTACCTATGGAGACAAGACCATCAGTTGCACCATTAAATGAAACTAGGAGGTCTACTGCTCCAAGACCTAGATCATTTAAGTGATATATGTGGTTGACAGTTTCTGTACCTGCTACAGTGTAGAAAGCTTTGGTTCTTAGGCTATCACGTAACCAGTTCTGGCTTGCATAGGTTAGGTGTGCTGTAGTTAAAACTTTAGAAGAATTAGAGTTGTTATCTACTAGAGCAACTATCCAAGATGTAAATGCGCTGTTGGAAAGTGTGGCTCCAACGTCCGCAACCTCACTGCCAGAGTGTGGAGATGCAAGTGTAATGACATGGCTGGTTGCAGATGCAATACGTGCGAAGTTTGCCCCTCTGTAGTTATAGTATGGGGAAGAAGTTGTGCTGTTGCAGAGAATGAAGCGCATCTGTATACCACCATAGGAATGGCATACAAAGACAAGACGCTCGTTTGGAAAACTGTTCAAGTAGTTGTTGATCTGTCCGGCTATGTCAGAACTGACATCCCAATAATATTGACTACCATCGTAAGAGACAACCAGAGATTTTGCTTGATAGTTTCTCGTAGCCGCTCGGATCATATCAGTAGTCCAGTATTCATTGGTTACATTGGCAACAGTATCTTTTCCAGAGCCTTTGCCATGAACAAACACCAGCGTAACTGCTTCAGCTATGTTTGCTCCAAAAATAAAGAAAGAGAGAAATAGAATGGTTGCTGTTAGATGCTTGCTCAACTTAGAAAGCATTTTAGTCCTCCGTGGGTCGTACCCATTTTTCTATTGAGTTGTTTTTTGGATTTTTTCTATATCGAGAGTACCAGATAGGACTAGCAAATCTTGTTCCTTTTGTTTTTTACATAGGTGTTAATAGTAGTCGCTTGATGGATTAAGTCTTTCAAATAGAAGAGGTTGTGGGATTTTTTCTCTGTTTTCTTTTGAAAGCTTTTAAAAGATAGCTACTGTATACTAGATATACAGTAGCTACAGAATTTTTGAACCTAGTGAGTATAAAATCTTGTAAACAAATACTTTACTGCTTGTAAAATATTTTGTCTGTGTAGTTAAGTAAGTTGACAGTAGATCCTTTATGCTGTCTCGCCAAGGGTTATCACATTACTGCTATAGCTTACAAGCTGTTTTGAAGAGAAGGTAAAGTCAACCCTTCCGACGTTTATGCCTGCATAGCCAACCTGAAAGATAAGTGTCTGCTGTCCATTTTCGTGTTTGACTACTTCAGGTTGTTTCATAAAGGAGTGTGTATGTCCACCTACTATCAGGTCTATTCCTGGAACTGCTGCTGCAAGATTCACATCTGAAGGCAGAGAAGGTTCTTTTTCATACTTCAACCCAAGATGTGATAGGCAGACTACTAGATCGACCTTTCTCTGTTTGCGTAGGTAAGCGGCCATCTTCTTTGCACTCTCGATAGGATCTAAGTACTTAACCCCAACGTGATTTTGAGGTACAACTAAGCCATCAAAATTGATTCCCAAGCCAAATAGACCTACTCTGATTCCTGAAAGGTTCTTAATTGTGTAAGACTTGACATATCTCTTCAAAGGTGAGCGGCTAACATCATAGTTTGCGGAGACAACATCAAATTTGGCGAACCGAAGTGCCTTAACGAGACTGTTCACTCCAATGTCGAAGTCATGATTTCCAAGCGTTATCACATCATAACCAACTGCTGACATTGCCTTTACTTCAACTTCACCGCGATAGAAATTGAAATATGGTGTTCCTTGAAAAAAGTCGCCTGCATCAACCATCAAAGTGTTTGGGTTTTCGGCTCTCACAGCTTTGACATAAGTTGCTCGTCTTGCAACTCCACCAAGACCGGCATTTCTTGTGCCAGCAGCGAAAGGCTCTATTTGCGAGTGTGTATCATTTGTATGTAGAATAGTTATAGTCTGTGGCTCAGAATTTGGTACTAATGCTTCTGCTATGTTAGAACCGGTAGTTGCAATGACAGCAGAAGAAAAAAGACTCTTGATAAAATCCCTGCGGTTAAAGCTCATTTATCGACCTCGACTCTTGCTTTCTCAGGAGCAACGATCTCTCTTCCTGCAGCTTGTTCACTTTTTATATAGTCAATTATTGCATCGCGAAGTAGGACACCTGTTTTGCTATAGTTTTTGCCACGCCTGAGTAGTGGATAGTCACCACCACCACTGTAGAGGTAATCTGTTATTGCCATTGTATATAGGTGGTTTGGATCTATCTGATTTCCTCCAACAGTTGCACTTACAAACTTTCCTTCTGCATATTTCAATTCTGCACCTGAAATGGCTGCACCAAAACCTACAATATTAGGAGCCATACTTTCAAATAGAGCTATTAAATCTGATCCAGTTAGTTCTATAGTTGTTATCTCATTATCAAAAGGCATCAATTGAAATATCGTTCCAATAGTGATATCACCAGCAGGTATTTCAGCACGTATTCCACCATTGTTTTGAAAGCCCATGTCGATCTTTTTTCGTGTAGCTTTTGTAGCTGCATCTCTGATTATGTCAGTCATCAGACGACCAAGCTTACCTGCTGCAGGTCCTTCTTTATTTATAGTCTCTTTCGTATGTCCTATAACAGTATTCATCTTCAGACGAACATTCTCTGAATAAGGTTTTATCATATCAAGTAAGCTAGAATCTTCTGCAAAATCACTACCAATCTGTTGGAACTTGGAGCTTGATTCGTAATTGAAAGCAGCTCGATGTCTATGTTTGGCTTTTTTGATAGTTCTTGTAGCTTTGGGTTTTTCAGTCTTCGCTACACTTGCTTGTTGTGCAAAAGTAGCTGGAGATAAAAACATCAGCAGAAGAAAAACTTTCCCAAAAATTAAAAGATTTACAGTCTTATTCATCGCTTTTGGCACTTTTAAGATGAACCTCTAGAGTTGCTTGCTTAAGGTATGCGTTCTAATCTACACCAGGAAAGGCGATTTATAACATAAAATTAGTGTTAATTCAAAGGTGGTGGTCGATTTTTATAGTAGAATAACTGCTGGCACTCTACTAAAAATCTCAAGGAATTTTATTGATGAGACGTTCACTCCTTAAGCTTTTATTGTTATACCTTTCTTTCTCTTTAATGCTTCCGTTTGCAGGTGCACAGCAGAGGAAAGCATCGAAAACTGCTAACATAAGCAAGCCAAAGTTAATTGTATTAATTGTAATTGACCAATTTCGTGATGACTACCTTTCACGATTTGACAATCTTTTCGGTCAAAGAGGTTTTAAGCGGCTACTTACGAAAGGTGCATATTTTAGCAATGCGAACTATACATATGCAGGCACGAAGACTGCAGCAGGACACGCTACGATTGTTTCTGGTTCTATTCCTGCTATTCACGGAATTATTGCCAACAAATGGTATGACCGTGAGGTAGGTGCTGTAAAAGAGTCAGTTGCAGATCCGAAACTAGACAGCTCATCACCCTGGAAGCTACTTACTTCAACCATTGGAGATCAGCTTAGAATGAGTAATAACTATCAATCAAAGGTAGTAAGTATATCTATGAAAGATAGATCGGCAGTATTGATGGCTGGTAGAAATGGATCGGGGGCTTACTGGTTTGACCTTCAAAAAGGTGGTTTTATTTCTGGTTCTTATTACCAGAAAGATAGTCCAAATTGGGTTGATAACTTTAACAATAGACGCATTCCTGATAGCTTCTTTCAAAAGAAATGGGAGAAGATATTGTCAGAAGACGCTTACTCTATTGCAGATCGCGACGATGCTCCTTATGAAGAGGGTTGGCAGTCTTCAGCTTTTCCACATACTATTGCTGGAAATGGTAAGCTAGATCGAAATTTTTACGAACATTTCAGGTCTTCTCCATTTGCTAATGGCTATCTGGAAGAGTTTGCAGAAGCTGCAATATCTGCAGAGAGGTTAGGTAAAGGTAACTATACAGATATGTTTGCCATTAGTTTCTCTTCTACAGACTACATAGGCCACCGTTTTGGTCCATATAGCCATGAAGTGCAAGATACAATGGTTCGGATGGACGCTACAGTAGAAAGGTTTCTTGATTTTCTTGACAAACATATTGGTCTTGACAAAACACTAGTTGCTTTTACGTCAGACCATGGTATCTGTCCTGTTCCTGCTTATTCAGAACTTCATTCTTTAGGTGGGCACAGAATTGGTGGTGACAAACTGAAAGAGCGTATAGAAAGACTACTTGACGAACGTTTTGGAGATGCCAACTATCTACTGTCTCTTGTTAACCATCAAGTCTATTTAGATGAGAAAGTTCTAGAACAGAAGAGGTTAAATATATCGGAAGTTGAAGAGATAGTTGGGAAAGAGGCAGTAAAAGTTGCTGGCATTGCTAACTACTACACACGTTCGCGTCTATTGTCTGGAAACATAGCCTCTACAGATACTTTAGGGAATCAGGTATTTAAGTCTTTTCACCCCAAAAGGAGTGGAAATGTATACTTGATTGTTGAACCATTCAGTTTGATAGCTGAGTTTGAAGACGAAACCCGTGGAACAGACCATGGAACACCTTATCACTATGACACACACGTTCCAATCATTTTTATGGGAGCAAGCATTAAAGCTGGTGTTTATCGTGGAGTTTGTAGTCCAAGTGACATTGCACCAACCATTGCTTCGATACTGAGTATAGAAGCTCCAAATGGTTCAGTGGGTCGTATCCTGAGTGAAGCTTTAAAGTAAAAAAGCTTGAAGTTATACTTCAAGCTTTTTTTAGTTCTAAAATGAAAGAGTTGTTAAGCTGTGGCATCTCCAGGCATAGGTGGAATGATAGGACGAAGAACCGATATCTTTTCTCCTGCCTGTGGCTTGTCATCTTTGTGAGAGCTAGAAGTTGTAGTTGAACCCATCTCATCAAGAGGTAGCCCTGCAACCAAACGCCTAATCTGTATAGCATCAAGCGATTCGTGTTCAAGCAAAGCTTCGGCTAGTCTTATCAGAGCTTCACGGTTTTCAACAATTATCTGCTTGGCTCGGTTATACTGCTCTGTAATTATCCTTTTTACCTCTTGGTCTATTTTAATGGCTGTATCTTCGCTGTAGTTCTGGTGTGTTGTGATGTCACGACCCAAAAATACCTGCTCTTCTTTTCTGCCAAAAGTCAGTGGGCCTAGCTCTGACATGCCAAACTCACAAACCATTTTGCGTGCAAGCTCTGTGGCACGTTCGATATCGTTTGATGCACCAGTGGTGATGTGGTTTAGGAATGTTTCTTCTGCTACACGCCCACCCATCAAAATAGCTACTTGACCTTCTAAATACTCTCGTGTGTGGGTGTATCTGTC
>JAEUQL010000250.1 GCA_016789295.1 Blastocatellia bacterium
GAAACAACCGGAGGTTGTGAGTACACTGGTGCAGAGTGCACATCATGGATGCGCAACATAGGTTTTTCTGAGATAAGTATCACACCAATAGCTGCCTCTCATTCAATGATTGTTGGTATCAAATAGGAGAGTATGTGTGAAGCCTGACTACTGAGTCTGTTACTGCTTCACAAGATAAAAAATATTATGTCTATACCTTTTTCTGAACAATCGAAACAGACAACGGCAGGGTTATCCAATCGGCCTTTTTGGGAAAAGTCTTATCCCTTGGGTGTTTCGTCTGAAACACCACTTGGGCCACCAGTAGCTGTGGAAAGCTTTCTCGAAAAAGCTGCTGAGAGGTGGCCAGATGCCGAAGCAATAGACTTCTACGACTACAGCATCAGTTACAAAGAACTCTATCAACTGGCTGCAAAGGCTGCAAAAGGGTTTCAGGCAATAGGAGTCAGACCCGGCGTCAATGTTGGGCTTCACCTACTCAACACACCTCACTATGTAATCTGTGCATTCGGTGTACTTATGGCTGGAGGGTGCGTCGTCTCTTTCAGTCCACACTCTGCTCCAAGGGAGTTGCAGGAGCAGTTGATTGATGTTGAAGCACGAGTGATAGTGACCTTGGATAGAGCTTCTCTTTACAACCACATTGCACCACTTAAAGGTGTAGGCAGCCTTGAGACAGTTGTAGTCTGCAGCATAGAAGATTTTTTGCCAGCCGAAGTGACAAAGAAGTTTTTAATAGCTCCGGTTGTTGCAAGAAAGCTAGGTGCTGGACGTGAAATAGATTTTTCCGAACTGATAGCAAATGACGGCCTTTACACTGTCTATTCACACCAATCACTGGAAGAAGAGAATGCAGCAATTGCTTACTCTGGAGGAACTACAGGTGAGCCAAAAGGTGCGATGCTAACTCACGCCAACTTCTCGGCCATAGTTGACATATATCTCTTGTGGACAAGCAAGTCATATTGGCCAGAAGTCTGCAAGGCATTGGTTGTATTGCCACTGTGCCACATATTCGGCTTTGCGTCGATAATGATGCTTGTAGTAGCAACGGGTTCAGTGTTGGTTCTTCACCTTGGTTTTGATGTCAACCGGGTCTTGGCAGATATAGACCGCAAGAAGATTACAACTTTTGCTGGTGTCCCAACTATGTACTCAATGCTGGTCAATCATTCGAAGATCAAAGAATTTAATCTCTCTTCACTGACAGACTGCAACGTAGGAGGTGCACCTCTACCAGATGAAGTACTATATAGATTTCGGGAGTTGACAGGGTTGACACCACAGCTTAGCTATGGCCTGACAGAGACTACAGCCTTGGCTGCACTACAGATAACTGATGGTGAACCACGTGCAGGCACATCTGGGCTCCCATTGCCACACACTCTGATAGAGATAGTTGACCTTGAAACAGGTACAAGAGTTTTACCTGTTGGAGAGCAAGGTGAGATCTGTTGCAGTGGCCCACACGTGATGAAAGGCTACTGGAAGAAGCCAGAAGAGACAGCAAAAGCTTTCTATGGAGGGCGTTTTCACACAGGTGACATAGGATTTCTTGACAGTGATGGCTACCTCACAATAGTTGACCGCAAAAAAGATATGATAATCACTGGTGGTTACAATGTCTTTCCTCGCAACGTGGAGAAAGTGATCAGTGAGCATCCATCTGTTGCAGAGGCTATGGTTGTAGGTATTGCAGATCCAGGTCTTGGGCAAGTACTAAAAGTTTTTCTAGAGATGAAGCCTGGTTGTGAGCCACTAAAATATAATCAACTGAGGGCTTTTCTTACAGACAAGCTTGCTAGTTACGAAATACCAGCCGAGATGGAGATTCGATCTGCTTTACCAAAAACTGCTGTTGGAAAACTTTCTAAAAAAGATCTGGTTGGCGAAGACCAGGCAAAGCAGAGCCGTGCTTAGTTCTGGGCTTAAAACTAAAGATATAAAAAATATAAAGGGGCGACAAATCCGTGAAGGATAAACTTTACTTTCATTGCTGGAGCTATAGTTATGAAGCTCAAAGGAAAAATAGTTGCTATTACTGGTGCTGGTAGGGGGATTGGCAGAGCAGCAGCAGAACTTTTTGCACAAGAAGGTGCTACAGTTGCAATTCTGGAAATCAATAAAACTACCGGGCACGAAACAGAAAAGACTATTAACGAAGCTGGAGGAATAGGAAAATTTTTCTATACTAACATTGCCGACCCGAAAAGTGTAGAGAAGACTTTTCTGGCTATTGAAAAAAACTTTGGCGCATTGCATGTGCTTTATAACAATGCTTCTATTTTTCTAGGAGATGAAGATGCGCCAGTCGATCAATGCTCATTTGACACTTGGTCTCAGATAATAAATGTTAACCTTAACGGCCTCTTCTATTGCTGTAAATATGCAATACCTTTAATCATTCGCAGTGGTGGTGGAAGCGTTATAAACACCTCTTCCAGTGCAGGGATGATAGGTATACCGAATTGTGACGCATATACCGCTTCTAAAGGAGCTACTATTTCGCTTACTCGTTCAATGGCTGTTGAATACGGTCCAAAGAAAGTTAGAGTAAATTGTATTGCTCCAGCCGCTGTCTACACACCAATGCTTTGCAACTGTAATGTTGAAAATTTTGATGGACGATCATTTTTCAACACTATCCCACTCAGGCGATATGGAATGCCAGAAGAAGTTGCCAAAGCAGCACTATTTCTAGCCTCAGATGAATCGTCATATGTAAATGGTACTGTGCTAGTAGCCGATGGAGGAATTACTATCACTAGCCAAACAATGGCTTTCACTACACCTTTAGAATAAAATCCAAACCTTATTTTCAAACCTACTAACATCTTTTGACTGGTCGTATGTTTTCGACTGCCCTTACACGACTAAACTAAAGGAAAAATTTATGCCTACAAAAAAGAAGAATCTTTCTTATCCACTTTGGCATCCCTACCTTCCAATGAACAATATTGAAGAAGAAGTAACTATGTTGGTAGAAGGCAAAGGATGCAGAGTTCGTGACCAGCACGGCAATCAGTATATAGACGCGGGTGGTGGTTTATGGAGTATCCAGTGTGGACTGGGACATCCGTACATTATAGATGCAATCACCAAACAGTTACACCACCTCTCTTACGGAACACTTTTTGATTCCAGAGGCAACGAGCCTGCTCTGCTGCTTGCCAGAGCATTGGTTGCTATGTCACCAAACCCTTTAGAATGGGTCTATTTGACAGGATCAGGCTCTGAAGCAGTAGAGCTTGCTATCAAGATTGCGCGTCTTCACTGGGCATTGAAGGGACGTGATGACAAGAAGGGTATTGCATACTTAGATAGATCTTATCACGGTACTTTCTTCGGGAGTATGGGTGTTACTGCCCTGATTGAGCAGAAAAAAGAATTTGGCCCACTGCTTCCAGCAATATTTTCAATAACTGCTCCAGATCCAGACCGTTGCCCACCAGATACCTCCTATGTCGATTTTTCCATCAACTGTGCACGAGAGTTAGAAAAACTGGCAGTAGAAGGAAACATTGCTGCATTTATTGCAGAGCCGATACTTGGTGCTGCAGGCGTTATCATCCCTCCAAAAGAGTACTTCCAGACAATAAAAGAGATATGTGTGAAGTATGACGTGCTGTTGATACTTGACGAAGTGGCAACAGGTTTTGGTCGTACAGGAAAATGGTTTGCTACAGAACATTTTGGTATAGAACCAGATATTCTGCTTTTAGCCAAGGGTATCAATAGTGGTTATTTGCCGCTAGGAGCTGTCCTCTTCTCGGAGCAGATTGGAAATACTATGTTGGAAGAAAAATGTGGTCTTGGACACGGTTCCAGCCACAACGGCAATCCTCCGTGTTGTGCTGCTGCTTTAGCAACAATAGATGTCATACGCAATGAGAACCTTATAGAAAAATCTGTAGAGTCTGGCGCATACTTCAGGTCTCGCTTGGAGGAGTTGCGGGTCTATCCATGGATAAAAGAGATCCGTTCTATTGGCTTGATGCTTTCTGTAGTATTTGTACAAGAAGATGGCCGTAATGTTACTCAAGAGCAGGTTGATCTACTCTGTAAAGCTCTCAAAAATAGAGGAGTACTCGCTTATCCAGGTGGAGCAAGTCTAGTCTTCTGTCCTGCACTGATAATTTCAACACAAGAGATAGATGAAGTAGTTGATGCGTTACAAGCTGTCCTCAAAAGTGTGCGTTTGCACGATGGAGAGATGGATTTTGTAGCAAAAGCAGAAGCCTTAACCTAAACCTCAAGACTCTCACAAAAGCTTAAAACTGTAGGAGCTACATTACACATGAGCCTGCAAAATGTAGAAAAAATAGAGCAGACAAAGGTAAGTGACAACAAGCGTGAAATTGCTGTGATAGGAATCTCTTGTCGATTTCCTGGTGCTGAAAATTATATTCAGTACTGGGAAATCCTCAAACAAGGCTCTGTCACGGTTACAGAAGTTCCAAGAGACAGATGGGACTGGAGGGAGTATTGGGGTGACCCAACGTCTAATGGAAATAAGACCAATAGTCGTTGGGGAGGCTTTTTAAGCAATATAGATACATTTGATACACAGTTCTTCAGCATGTCAAACCGAGAAGTAGAAGTTGTCGATCCACAACAACGAATCATGCTAGAAGTAGCTTGGTCTTGCCTTGAAGATGCATATATTATACCTAGCAGTTTATCAGGCAAAAAAGTAGGTGTCTTTATAGGCACTTTCAACTATGACTACAAAGAGATCTACGAAAAGAATCCAGACATCATCGAGGCGTATCAAGCAACAGGTATGTCTCCTGCAGTGATAGCCAACAGAATATCACACTTTTTTGGTTTTACTGGACCAAGCATCGCTCTGGATACAGCCTGCTCTAGTTCTTTGAATGCCATTCATCTAGCTGCTCAATCTTTGAGAACAGGAGAGTGTAGTATAGCAATGGCTGGTGGAGTAAATCTGTTACTGACTCCAACAAGACATATATCTTTCTCCAAAGCTGGTTTGATGTCTCCTACAGGTTCTTGCAAGTCTTTTGATCATCGAGCCGATGGATATGTCCGCAGTGAAGGAGCCGCAATTATTCTTTTGAAACCTCTTGCTGACGCTCTGCGAGATGGTGACAGGATATTTGGTCTCATCAAAGGTACTGCAGTCAATCATTGTGGAAAGACACATACTCTCACTTATCCAAGTTCTGCGTCACAGGCTGATGTGATCAGAGAAGCGATTGAGCGTAGCGGCATCGCTACAGAAACCATCAGTTATGTCGAAGCACACGGAACAGGAACGCCAAAAGGTGATCCTATCGAAATGGCTGGCTTAATAGAAGCTTTTGGAAAAACAGACAATGAACCCTTCTGTGCTGTAGGTTCGGTAAAAGGCAACATAGGTCACTTGGAGGCTTCTGCAGGCATAGCTGGAACTATCAAAGTACTGTTAGCCATGCAGCACAAACAACTTCCACCTCTTCCACACTTTGAAAAGCTCAATCCAAAAATTTCACTAGAAAATACCCCTTTCTTTATGGTTGATCATCTTCAAGAATGGAACGCTCCAAGACACGGTGAACAACTACTTGCAAGACGTGCAGGTGTAAGCTCTTTCGGTTTTGGTGGCACAAACGCACACATAGTTTTAGAAGAGTCACCAAACATAGAACTAGTAAGATCAAAGCCTCAACCTTACTATCTCATTGCAGTCTCAGGAAAGTCATTGCCAGCTTTGCAACGTAACTGTGAAGCACTTGCCGACTGGTTACAAGAACGTGCAGATCAAATAGAGTTGTCAGATTTGAGCGGGTGCTTACTTGCTGGGCGTACACACTTCAAACATCGTGCTGCATTCATAGCTAAAAGTGTGGAAGATGTGATATCAAACCTTCGTAAAGAAACTATCTCAACCCAAGAGGCGAACAGCAATACAGCCGACCGAACACGGAAATTGATGGAAGGTTTGGCTAAGCAACTACTTGCAGA
>JAEUQL010000251.1 GCA_016789295.1 Blastocatellia bacterium
TGCTTTTATGATTCTTTCTCTAAGCTCTTTTGAATATGCTCTCATTTCCTTAGCTTACTTCTTCGCTACCACATATTCAATGAGAATTTGATCTATACTATTGCTCGCTTAACTCGCCTCTAAAGAAGCCGAGACTGCGCTCGCAGAAGATGGTTCAAGCTTGAGTATAGGTTTTAAGTTTAAAAGTTAAAAACCCAGCCATTCGGCTGGGTTTTTATGTTGCTGTCCAAGTGCAAGTTAGACAACCTTAGTGACATTTTCTGCTTGTGGCCCTTTTGGTCCCTGGGTTATTTCGAACTCGACTTCTTGTCCCTCTGTGAGAGACTTGTAGCCGTCTTCTTTGATGGCTGAGTAGTGTACAAACACATCACTGCCACCTGGCTGTTCGATAAATCCATAACCTTTTGTATTATTGAACCACTTAACTTTGCCTTTGGTTCTAGACACTGACCTTGTTCCTCCTCTAAATAATGGGTGTGCCACAAACTACTGAAAGAAGGTTCGGCAATGTTTGTCGCAACTCGACACTTATCAAAACAGACAAGCAAAAAAACTGCTATGAGAAAGCCTCTTACAGCTATCCCTATAGCAGCCATTATGAATCTTGAATTGTTTGACTACAGCGGTAATGCACAAAAAACAAACTTACCAACAAACCAAAACTTTACCTGTATGAACTGCGCCACACTAACATGGCGCGTATATTAGTCATCGCAAAAAGGAGTGTCAAGAAGATTTTAGTGTTTTCACTATCTTTAATATCAAAAATGCCCGTAATAGGAAATAAAGTGACACTTTTACGGCTATTTACCCCAAAAAGAGCACTAAAACGCTCTTTCTCAATCACTAGTAAACTGGAAAAAACTTCAACCAGAGCCTTCTTGAGATCAGCTCTCTTAAAGGTTTTCGTGGTTACTCACTGACCTGGCAGGCTAGGCAGGGAGAATCTAGTTCTGGTCTGTAGAAAGTTGATATCAAAAACCTCTCAAGTCTCTTTATTGCTTGCCTTTAACAATTCCTGTTGCAAGTCGATCAGGTGTGAAGTAGGTCTGGATGACTCGTCGAATGTCATCTTTGCTCACAGCAAAAAACTTTTCTGCCATAAGATCGACATCTGCAGCAGCTTGGGCAAAAATGGTCATACGTGCATAGGTCAATGCCCGCTCTGAGTGATTTCTCAAGCTGTTAGCAGCAAGTGCGGCTGCGCGGTTTTTACCTTGTTCTATCTCTTCATCTGAAGGAAGCTCAGTTGTTAGCCGCTTGATCTGCTCTTCTACAAAAGCTCTAGCCTTCTGCTCCTGTTCTGGAGAAGCGGTAATGTATATTGAGAGTCTGGTTTGCTGAAGCCGTTCTTCACTTTCAACTTTCAGATCAAAGCTGTTTTCTTGCAAAAGTGCACTGGTCATGCGCCCGCCAACTCCAGCCAAAATCTGACGAACTACTTCAAAAGCATAACGATCATTGTTTCTGCCATCTGGGCCACCAAGCCCTACAGCTAAAATTGTCTGCCTTCGCTCGCGTTCTTCAATGCGATCTTTTGCTGTAGGTTTTGTTGGAATGTTTGGAATTTGAAGGCTCTTGTCGAGTTCGCGACGCGAAAAGCTTCTTGCAAGAAGTCGGCCAACAAGCGATGAGCCATCTGTATCCCCTACAAGAACTGCAAGTGGAAACTGTCGCTTCATAAGTTTCTGATACCAAGAAGCAATATCCTCTTCAGAAAGCTTCTCAATGCTCTTTTCTGTTCCATAACGGCCAGAGCCATAAGGATGCGAGCCATAAAGGGAAGCATCTAGAAGTTCTAAAGGTCGCTCTTTGGGATCGTCTAAAGAGGCTTTGATACTGGCAAGTAGCCCAGCTTTTTCAACTGCAAACTGATCTTTGTCAAAGGCTGGAGCTTCGATCAGGTCTATTAAAGTCTTGAGAGCTTGTTCACTGTTGCGAGAGAGTACGTCGAGTGTAAAGCCAAAGAAGTCGGCTTCATTGACTATCTTGACTGAAGCACCTAGTTGTTCGAGTTTGAAAGCTATATCTGTTCCAACTTCGCGTTGTGTGCCTCGAAGTATCGAACGGAGCATCAGTTCTGTAATCCCTCGATTCTCATCGTTTTCGATTAGTCGGCCACCTTGAAAGTAGAAACCGACAGAAAGTAGTGGGCGCGACTGGTCTTCACGAACCAGAGCTTTGGGGCCATTGAGCGTAGAAAAATCTTTAACAGGCTGTGGAATAAGTCCAAGAATAAAAATGCCTTCAGTTGCTTGTTCCTGACGTGCTGTACCTTGCTTTACAACAGGCGTTTCTGGCGCATAGACAATCTCTTCTTTTCCTACAGAATCGCGGTTGATGCGTGGTACAAGAACAGCCATAAACGATTGAAAACGCTCGGCTGTATAGATGGGATCTGTTCCTGCAAGCCTAGCAGGTGCATTCTTTGGTTGAAATTCGTGAACAATAGCAGACTTCAGACCAAAGAACTGTGCTGCAAGTTGCTGAACCTGCTCGCCTGTAATTCCTTTGAGCCTCTGTAGATAAGTGTCATAGTTTTTGTAACCGCCTCTACTCTCCCAGAATGCAAGCTGATGAGCTAGGTCGTCGAGTTTTAGTGTCTGGTCATAATAGTCCTTCTCCAAGATAGTCTTAGCACGTTGCAACTCTCCTTGAGAAGCAATAAGGCGACGTATGCTCTCTATCTGCGTAAAAAGTGCCTCTTCGGCTTTCACAAGTCTCTCTGGAACTGTCTGTATCTGAAAAACAAAGAGACCTCCCTTATTAGAAGCTAGGTAGTTGGCATTTACCGATGAAGCAAATGACTTATCAACAATAGTCTGTTGAAAGAGTGAGCCACGGCCTTTGATAAGCATTGCTTTGAGTAGCTCAAAGACTGCAGAGTCTTTGTCGCTCAACCCTGGTACTCTGTAGCCAACAGAGACAACTGTCTGGTTGAGGTCGGAGCGTTCGTCAAGGTATTGAAAAGCCGATTCATTGGCAACTTCTGCTTTTGCCAATTTTGTATCGCTGCTTCCAACTTTCAAGCTACCCAAAAACTGTTGTACTAACAACCGGACTTGGTCTGGTGAGACATCACCTACAACAGAAACAATAATATTTGTTCCTGTATAGTGCTTGTCATAGAAGTTCTGAACCTGCTCTTTGGTTATAGAGCCAGTTGTTACCGAAGCTTGTGCAAAAGCTGTCTGAAGAAGCCTTTGCTGTCCATATCCAAGTGGATCGTCTAAACGAGCTTTCTCCTCTTGACTTACTAATTTTGCAACTCTTGTAACGTCTTCTGCTGAAAAAGCACGGTTCTGAACTACAGAGAATTGATGTTCGAGTAGCTTCCCAAACTTTGTAGAGCTTCCTAACAGCTTAAAAGTAGTGCTTTCAAAATCGGTCTCTATCTCTGTAATAGCACCGTTCTTTCTCAGTTCGCGAAGGTTTGCTTGAACAGTTTGACTAGTTTCACCTACCAACCGTGCTACAACTCTGGCGATGCCAGCTTGTCCTTCGGGTTCACTTGCGGCACCCGATTTTACATATATGGCAGAGCCTACAATCGGCACCGAGTGATCTTCACGCACAACAAGTGTTAAACCATTCTTAAATAGGTAGCGTGAAGTTACACCAGCATGCTCTTCTTTGATAAGAGCAGCACCTGCAGGAACTAGAATTTTTGTTGGACGACTGTTTTCATTAGTACTTTTAGTTGGAGTTTCAGTCTTTCCTGGCTCAGAGGGTTTGGTTGGTGTTGGACGTGGAGGAGGTTCAGTACGTGGCCTCTGACGGCCACTCTGCGCAAATGTATCGCCAACCTGTAAATAACAGACTATCAGTATCAGTAGTAGAAGATCTTTTTTTGTCATGGTCTTAAACCCCAACTCTTTTATCTTAGAAGCATTGAAGAATCTTTGCTCTCTTCCTTCTGCTCTTCTGCTGGTGGAGTGGTGGAAAAGTTTTTCTGCATCATCGATGAAGCTTCTGCTCTCGACATTTTCAAAGTTGCCAAAAGCTGATTGGATTCATTCGAAACCACAAGGTTAGAGAGCAACGTGTATGCTTCCTTATTTCTAAAGCTCATTAGCAGTTTCAATCCGGCCAGTTGCTGAGAAAAATTTATTGCCAGGTCGTTTGCACCTGCTTCTGTCGATGCAAAACCTGAGATTACAAGCGAAGCTTCTGTAGCACTCAAGTTAAGGGCAGCAGTAGTCCTACTCAAAGAAGCAAGTGGTAGCAGTGCGTGTGATGCACCAATGGCTGCTGCTATGTTGAGTGCTGCAGTGTCTATCTGTGCAGAACCAGAAGATTCTATAATAGTTATATTGTCTACCGAGCCATCCGAGTCTACTTCAAAACCGAGTTTGATGGAAAAGATAGCCTCCTTCAGGTCGAGTCCACCACCTCTGTAGATGGTATAGACTTTGCCGACAATATCTTTTATGGGCTTGGCGTTTATCTCTCCAAACCTTGGTGATCCTGCAGGCTTCTCTTCTTCTGTCTTTTCCTCGGCTTTTGCTTCTGTGTTCTCTTCAGAAACATCTTCTGCCTGGTCTTGATCCTGTTTCTCCTTCTCCTTATTTCGTCTCTTTTCTGCTTCTTTCTGCTCTTTCTCTCTCCTTTCTTGCTTCTCTCGCTCCAACTCTAGCTGGTCTAAAGGGACTGTTTTTGTAGAATAAGGAAGCATTGTTCTTGGATATTTGAGAGGCTGAGTAGTTTTAGTGATTTCTATCCACTTAACTTCGTTGTAAGCTTCATCAGTTATCGACATGCTGGTTAATGGGGCAATAACCCCTTTGTAAAATATCCAGCCAAAAAGGGCGAAATGGAAAAGTACAGACGAGACTGCACAGAATTTGAGCAAGTGCCGCTTAAAGAAACGGTCTTGACGTTGCGTAGTAGTTTCTGTTTTGTAGATATATCCGTGTATCAAGCTCATACTCGCAACCTCCGATGTCAAAACTATACTAATAAGTTGTGCAGTGAGGGGCAAGGTTTGACAACAAAAAAAGAAGGAGAAAGTGCATAATCTAAACAGCTATGACCAGTCAACTAATTCGTTTTGATGGATTTTATGTCAATAAGTCTTTTCACCCCAAATACAACAACTATATAAGGTTCTACGAAAACGGAGCCGCTCTGGTTATCGATGCAAACGCCGAAAAGCATCCTCCAGAAAATGTTGCCAACTGGTTCTACATCACCAATCCTAAACGTCATATATGGCAGTTTGCCGTCTCAAAATATGAGACCGAAGGTGACAACATCCGCTTCTATGTGATGTATGCTGGTGCAAATGTTGAGTATTCAGGGATAGCAAAAGAGGATTCATTGCAGTTTGAATCTATCCAAAAAACCTTTAAGAACTATCCGAAAGAGCTAAAAAAGCTAGAAGAGTTCGAATTTTACCCTTGCCAACTGCCAGAAGAAGATCCCATAAAAGTATCTTTGGCCTATGAAGTCTTCTGCAAGTCTGTTAAACACAACCCCGTAGACGATGCACAAATGGTCTGGGTTCCTTCGGGCGAGTTCACTATGGGCAGCAATGACCACTTCAAAGACGAAAAACCTCAACATGCAGTCTTTTTAGATGGTTTCTGGATCTACAAATATCCCATCACTGTAGGCCAGTACAGAAAGTTCTTGGCTTCTCAAGGTAAACAGTTGCCTAGACTAGACAACTGGGAATGGCTGGCAAACCACCCTGTAGTAAAGGTTACTTGGGAAGATGCCTACAACTACACCAAATGGGCAGGGGTTGAACTACCCACAGAAGCACAGTGGGAGAAAGCTGCTCGTGGAGGAGACGCAAGAATCTATCCTTGGGGTAACGACTGGAACAAAAATAACTGTGCAATCAAAAGAAAAGGTGGAACCGTTCCAATAGCTGCTCTCTGGGCAGGACAAAGTCCCTATGGAGTGCTCGATATGGCTGGAAATGTCTACGAGT
>JAEUQL010000252.1 GCA_016789295.1 Blastocatellia bacterium
GTACCACCTCTTTGGCATTCTCTGTCTTCCAGTTAACAGATACCGACTCTCCTTGGGTTATCCTAGTTTTGGAGACAGAGAGTTCTGCTTTCGGTTTTGCACAAGCACCGAAGAGAAAAACAAAAAAAGCTATGGAGCTTAAGAGGGTTACTCTCCTCATTAGTTGGTTCATCGCTTCTCCTTTCTTGGCTTCTGTTTTTAGAGCCAATACAACTTTATAGTATCTTCTTTTTGGGAGAACCTCCCGACAAAAATATCAGGATGACCCTTACCTCAGAAGAAATTTTTGTTCTGTCGGGTAGGTCTTCTGAGGCGTGGACACCTCCACCGACGATATTGAACTATCTAGACCAAGTAGGCATTTTGCCCCCACCTTTGCTTATCTGTTTTTGGCCTGTTCCATCAAGGTTCATTATGTAGACCTCCCATCGGCCTGTCCTATTTGATTGAAAGGCTATATGACGGCTGTCTGGTGCCCAAGCCGGGGCTTCATTACTTCCTGGTCCATCAGTGATCTGCAAAATCTGTTTTCTGGCTGGATCTAAAACATATATGTTTGACTGTCCTGCTCCTGATGGTCTCCATGTGTAAGCAATAAACTCTCCATCTGGTGACCAAGCAGGTGAATCTGCTTGTCCACCTTCTTCAAGAACACGACGAACATTAGAGCCATCAGCATCCATTATGTATATCTGTGGCGATCCAGAACGATCAGATATAAAAGCTATTTCATTACCAGTCTTAGGGTTCCAACGAGGTGATGTATCAATTATTTGCCCATTATTTGTTAGACGACGTGCACGATTTCCATCATTGTTTGATACATATATCTCCATTGCTTCACTGTCTTTGCTGGAAGAATAGACCACTCTTCCATCTGAGGCAAATTGTGGAGAACTTACTGTCCCTCTTGGAGGTGACAAAAAGCTGTAAGGTAGACCATCTTTTGTAGAGTGTACTTCAATGCTTGGAACGCCTGTTTTGTATGAGATGTAGGCCAGACGAGAACCATCTGGGGAAAGGCTTGGCAGTATTGCGTAGCTTCCATCACTTACTAGAACGCGCTGATTATAACCATCATAATCCATCAGCTTGATCTCTTTGTTATTGGTGTAAGCGATCTTTGAAGTAGCTATTCCGTCTATGTTAAAAAGCTTCTTTATTATATCGTCCGCAAATTGGTGAGCAGACAACCTGATAGAACTTTCTCGATAGACTTTCTCTATAAGACCTGTCTTAGTCTTCACATCATAGAAGTAAGCATAGACGCTGTTTCCTTCAATACGACCAAATGCAAGATAATCAAGCTTGGCAGGCTCTCCACTCCACTCAGCAGCATTCAATTCAGAAGGTGATGGTACTCCTTTCTTTGGATACAGACTCTTTCCAACAAGGTCTAGGAGGTTTGTAAAGCGTAGATCATCAACTAAAACTTGATTGAACATATCTACTTCTGAAGGATTTGTACCAGCTCTGGCTAAAAAATCTGCAGCTCCTATCTTCTGTACACCCCCTGGTTTAACAACTATCTCTCCTAGTCTATCTTTTAGACTTTTTTCTTGGGCTTTTGAAGGTGTAATAGAAAAAGTTACAGAGGTTAGAAAAAGTATAAGTATAGAAAAAGAAATAATTCTCGATTTCATGTTTTCCCTATATCTAATGAAGTTAAAATCTCTTTATGGATATTGAAACCAAACTTCTGCAACAGCTTCTTGTACACCATTTAGAAAACCATTTGGAAAAGGAGGAAGTCCTTGTGTTGCTGTTGCTATGATTGCTCTTTCTGCAGCAAAGTTTAATTGTTCATAAGGGCTGTTTTTCTTGAAGTAGGTCTTTGGAACTCGCCCTCCTGCTACTGAAGTTATCCTTCCATCTCGCGCTATCTTAACATAGATAATGACATTACTGACACTTGTCACATTCAACTGGGGAGGTGTAAAGTTCCGACTTAGAATATTTTGAATACGCCTACCATACTCTGACCCCCCTGGAAGCCCTGTACCAATGCTGTTATCTCCTTCTCCTATTCCAATTCCACCAACTATTCCAGGTTTTCGTGATCCGTAACTACGACCTGCATCAGCCGTGTTGTTTTGTGATGAAGCTTCTCTGGGTTTGGAAGACCAAGTTCTTTCTATTCGTGGTGCTACAGGAAGGTTGGTCTTTTTCTCTTTTTCGTCTTTCTTCTCTTTTTTTGTAAGTAGGAGTTCCGGGTCTTGTTCTTGCTCCTTTTCGTGTTTTAACTTCACATTATTAACTGTTTCGTTTGGATCGCTACCTTGATAATTTACCTTCTGTGGCTTTGCAAAGCCAAGCTCTGCAGCATCTGCAATCCCTATCTGTATAGCTCCACCTCCGCCACCACCTTCTCCTTCACCAGCAGCAATTATCATTACATCTGGACTGCGCCCCATCCAAACAAAGAGGAAGAGAAATAGAACTAGATGAGCTGCAGCAGAGATAAGCCCAGACTTGCCAAAACCTTGTGATGATAAACCTCTTTTTTGGTGTAGGTCGTTAAGTTCCATAATTGCAACTAGATATGATGAGATACTTAATGTAAAGTCTCATTCTGTGAATTTTGTATTCTTGCTATTGTCTGGTTCAGTTACCAGGCTGACTTGTGCTCCAGCTTTTTTACATTCTGACAACACAAAAGCTATAACACGATAAGGTGTATCACCGTCACCTCTAACATAAACCTTTTTTTCCTTTGAGTTTACAAGCTTTTGTTGAAGTATTTTCAGAAGTTCTCCATCTCTTACATTAATTGCTTTCTTCTCGCTTCCTATGAAAACAGTTCCTTCATTGTCAATACTGACTATTACGGAGTTATTTTTGGGAGTTTCAGCTTTAGTGCTATTTCCTGTTTTGGGTAGGTTTACCTCTATTCCTGTCTGTAGAATAGGCGCAGTCACCATAAAAATAACCAAAAGTACCAGCATTACATCTACTAAAGGTGTTACGTTTATTTCAGATAAAGAGGTTTGTGTACGTCCCCGATTGTTTATAAAGGCCATCGATTCTCCCAAAGGCTATGTGAAGTTGCGTTCAATTAAGTTGATAAACTCAAGCGAAAAGTCGTCCATCTCTGAAGTTAGCAGCTTGATGCGACCAAGAAAGTGATTATAAGCGATGGCGGCTGGTACTGCTGCACCAATTCCTGCTGCAGTTGCTATCAATGCTTCAGCAATTCCAGGAGCTACAGCTTGAATTGTAGCTTGAGTGGCTGCACTCAACCCCTCAAAAGCTATGATGATACCTACAACTGTTCCAAAAAGGCCAATAAATGGGGAAGCATTGGCTGTAGATGCCAGCCAACCTACTCCGCTTTCAAGACGGTTTGTTTCTGATATAGAAGCGCGTTGCAATGCTCTACCAACAGATTCAAGACTTTTAATATTCTGCCCATCTCCTGATGCTTGTATCTGCTTGTCAAGTTCTTGATAGCCAGCCAGAAAAAGACCAGCTAATGGGCTTTCTCGATAGGGCTGACAAGCAGCATATATCTCTCCAAGTTTGCCACTTCGACGAAAAATGTCTAAAAAATGCTTTGTCTGCTGTTGTGCTTTGGAGAGCATAAAGACTTTTGCAACGATAATTGCCCAAGAAAGAATGGACGCTAGCATCAGTAGCAGTAGTACTATTTTGGCAATGGGACTTGCTCGTAGAACAAGGTCAAGCAGGCTGTGGCTTTGTTGAGCTTCTGCTTGCCAGAGAAAAATCAGATAATACAATTGCTCAAACTCCTCTATTTTGTACTGGTTCTCTTAAACTATATCCAACTGATAGGCGACATTGTAGCCTATAAACTCCTGTTGCTTCAAGTTTTTACAGATCTACAAAGTTTTACAAGCTTTGTAAAGTTTCTACTGTAGTAGAACTAAAAGTTCTACTACCTCCAAAAAAACTTTATAAGAAATCAGAACTACTTACTCACCTCCAAACTTTTTCTGAAAATTTTTCACGATCTGTCGGATTTTCAATCGCAATGTCGTTTTTAGTAAATAGAAACCTAATAGACCTGTCTACTTTCTAAGAAGATAGTTAGTGCTTAGTCTAGCTTAATAAATTTTTTGTAGAGGTGGAATCAAAAACAATGATTAAGTTGAAAAGTCTACAAGCTATTTTATGCCTGTTTATACTGTTAGTAATAGGTTGTAACCAAGTACCAGAGCCTCCAAGCTGGGAAAAGATTGGTTGTAAGACTAATAGTTCAAAAATAGCTACAAATAAGCCTGTAACAACAAATGAACTTATGGTCTATTTGGATACAAGTATGAGTATGCAAGGATATGTAGCTTTAGAACACCGCACAATTTTTAGGCAGACACTCCAGATATTAGATGAGGTATCTTCAATACTAGAACCACGGGTAAAAACTTCTGTCTGTTATGTCTCATCAGGTGTAAGTGCTGCTTATGACAGCACCCAACTACTTTCAGCATCAGTAAACCGAGAACTTTATGTTGGGACAGAGACCAACTTAAATGCTGCTATCGAATCTTTTGCCACAAATAAGGCTCGCTTTCAAGTTCTGTTAACTGATGGTGTTCAGTCTTTGAGAAATAGTTCTGCTGACACAACAAGAGAACGAACGATAAACAAGAGAATGCGTGATTTAATAGAGAACGGTTGGGGAGCTTGTGTCATTGGTATTCGAAGCCAGTTTAATGGACGTATCTTCTCTGAAGTAAGGCCAAACGTAAGACAAGTCTATAGAAGTGGAGAAGATGTAGAAAGCTACCGTCCATTTTATCTGTATATATTTTCACCAGATGCAGTAGCACTTGATCAATTGGTTGAAAAGTTTATCAAAAAACTTCTTGAAGCTGGAATTAAAAAAGAGCTAATTAACGAATTAGCACTAACTTCAAATTATGTTAAATCAGAAGCTTTGGCTGAGGTAAATATAAAAGGTGGACACAGAGCTAACAACAATAAAATGTGCTATACGCTAAGGATTGATCCAAAAGTTGGTACGGATCAAAAAACTATAGAAATAAAAAATATACCTTGGTCAAGCCATGCACTAAATGTTGCTAATACTAAAGACCCATCAGAGATGTTGATCTGGGAAATTATTTCTACCTATCCGTCTAAACCAGTATCTGGAGCACGCTATCCTAAAGTAACTCTTCTAAAAAGAGATGAACAATCTACAACAAAACTTGAAGCAAATACAGAGCAAAGCGATTCCATTTCTCTAAATCTAGAATGGTCTTCTATGTCAGGTAGAGTTGAATGGTCAGGTTATAAATTGATCGGCAGGTTAAACCTAGAAAAGAGTGTTCCACTTTGGGTAAAAGATTGGTCTACAGACAATGATGCTGAAGTAGAAAATGCCAATAAGACACTTTTTATTAAAAATACTCTGTCAGATCTTTGGAATAACTCTACCTTAAAAGCAGAACCTATTGTAGAGATATACCTACGTATTGGCTCAAAAGAATAAATACATTTGCAGGAGACAAAGACTATGAAATTTCTGTACCTTATTTTCTATACGTCAATTCTTCAGTTGTTTACCAAAAGCTCTCAGGTTCGTGACGAACGTGAAGACTGGGGAGATCATGTCTATAGCTGGCTATTAACTGCTGTAGTGATAGCTGTTGGTAGTGCTTTAGTAATGCTTGCAATTAAATGGTTACTAAAATCTGGTGGAGACATACATACCAGAACTTGGGGTAGGAGTCAAACTATAATCTTTATGGCCATAGGTGTTGTGCCATCGTCTCTTGCAGCACTACTAGTCTACCTAAATTCAACAGACTTTCAGCTCATCATAGGTTGGTCAGGATTACTTAATGGAATTTTAGTCTCCTGGATAATTTATATGGTTTTAATGTTTGTTGGGCATATTGTTGGATCTTGGCGAAATGACATATTTTAGAAGGAGTTAAGAATATGCAAAACATATTTATTGCTGTTGG
>JAEUQL010000253.1:0-2450 GCA_016789295.1 Blastocatellia bacterium
CCTTTGAGATAAGAACGCCAAGAACACCAACTCCTGCTCCAATAGCTGCTCCAATACCTGCGCCTTTCCCTCCGCCTGCTATTGCACCAATAGCTGCTCCTCCAGCAGCACCTCCACCAATAAAGACTACTTTCCGTTTTGTAGAAGATCTATCACCAACTCTGCCTTCATTGTCTATCTGTTCGCGCTCCTTTGGATCAAGGCTGGTTAACTCACCACTCACGGCAATAGCACGTCCTGAAGGTAAAATAAGGCGGTCAAAGTCTATTGCAATGGTTCCTGAGCGGCTTCTACTTTGTGCTGGAGTTACAGAAGTTACACGCCCTTCAACTAGTGTCCCTTCTGGAAGAACATTTAGACCATTGGCTTTTAAGTCCTCTAAAAGTTCTGCTTTGAATCTGTCACCAACTTTGGATGTAGCAGAAGAGAGACGAGTAAGCATTCTGAGTTTAAGGGTGGTGTCAGGTGATACAACTATTTCTGAACGGGTAACAGTAATCTTACCTTGTTGAAGCTCATCTTGATTACGCTCTCGGTTTATTTGGTCTATATCTCTATTTGAAGCATTTCTGTCACTTCTACTATTATCTCTGTCATCTTCAAAAATACCCCGATTCTTTTCTTTGGTCTCTTCAGATCTTGTCCTGTCAGTAGGCTCTCGTTGACTACTGCTGCAGCTACAAGGAACATCTACATCACCATAGTCATCGGAGCTAGTTCCAACTGCTACCCACTGTCCATTTTCAGGAGCGCAGCTACTCAGAAAAGAAAAGGTAAAAGTTCGTTCTCCCCGTCCTGTGCCGTCACCATCTGGTGTCAGTGAATAGCCAGGTTTTAGGGTGAGTTCCCAGACACTACCACTTCTCAGCACAGGTTCACTGTAATACCCTGTACTATCTATAGTCCATCCATCCAATTGGAGGTTGCGAACTGTCCTGTAGCCACTATCGCCACAAGGAAATACAAGCGAGAAACGGTTGATGTCTTGATATAAAACTCTTCCATTGTCTACTTGGCGGACAGTATATTGATAGAGATATTCAGAACCACTAGGGCTGACTTGAGATCGGACACTAAAACGAAAACCATCACGGTCTAAATCTCTTTGTGCAAAAGATATTGTGGGCAAGAAGATAAGTAGAGATGCAAGTAAAAAACGATTCATAAAATCTCCTATGGTGATATAGAAGGGACAGAAACGCTGATTGCGATGCTTTCTGGGAATTATGCGTTGGCCAACAACATCGACTACTTTAGCAGCAGATAGAGTATAACTAATACTAGTAGAGCTATTGCAATAGCCGCAGTTATCAAAAACTGCTTGAAAGAGTTCTGTAGTTGAGCTATCTGCTCTTGCATAAGTTTGACATCACGTCTGAGAGTTTCTGAATCATTATTCCATTTTGTGAGCTGTTCAGAAGTTAGTCTTTCTATTTCACCCTGTTTCAACTTTGCATTTTCTAAAGTCTTTTCAGCCGATAGAGCTGCAGTAGTCAACTTCTCTGCAGTTATTTTGATCTCTGTAGAAGTAAGTTCAAAGAAGGTGCGTTGTTGTAAAGACTCTTCAAGCAGTTTGGATATTTCTGCATCAAACTTCTTTTCAAACAGTTCAGTTTTTTCAACAGCACTGCTTATATCTTTATTAAATCCTTGATTGAGTTCTTCTTGTTTTTCAAACTTATCTTCAATTCTCTTAAAAGCTTCACGATTGGTTATAGCTTCGTCTACGTTACGAATAGCCTCTTTTGTCCGTTTGAAGGCACGTCGAAAAAAACCTTCTTTTGACTGTTCTATCTCTGCATCTTCTACGTTCTCTTCTTTGCTGGCTACCAGAACCTTCTGCTCTTGCTCCATATCCACTGCCCCTTCTATCTTATCTTTTCTGATAAACTGAGACGGTTGCCCACTCCAACCAGTCGGCTTCTACCTCTTCAAGCTCTTTACCCAAAACTTCTTTTAATGTCTCTATGCCGTGAGGATCTTTCTCTATGTTTTCTCTAAAACGCTTATAAAACGGTATAAGTAACCCTCGTTGCTGCAAGTAGTAGCAGAAGTAACGCGACTCTGCGTAGTTAAAGCCATCACGGTCATCATAAAACTCTTCGTTACTCTTCTTCATCAGCTCTTCTAGGTTTACAAAGGATTTGGCGGCTATAGCCTGTTTGAATATCGGATATCTCCAATTGTTCATGCCTACTATCTTTCCAACTTCAACACGGCTCTCTTCAAATAGAGCAGCTAGCCCTTCATTAAACCACGTAGGCATTTGGGGAAAGTCACTGTCTATGAGTGCATGCACCATTTCGTGTACAAGTGTTCCGTTCCCGGTTGCGCCATTGACGACTACTACAGAATCGTCAGACCTGTAGTAACCATAAGGTGTAGTAGGGGATTCATTAAAAAGTTTACGGCTGTATTGCAGGTAGTCTTGTTGATCCTTGAATATATAG
>JAEUQL010000253.1:2460-5925 GCA_016789295.1 Blastocatellia bacterium
TAACAAGTCGGTTGAGTCTTTTATCAAAAAAATCCCTGTAGAGTGCATTATAGCTAATGCGCAAAGCATTCTCTTTGATCCTTTGGAGCTGTTTTTCTGGAAGGTTTGAGACCACCAAAAAAGGCCCAAAGCCTTCGACTGTAAACTTTCTACCAACTTTTGCTTTTGTCTTCTCTAGCTTTTTTTCATAAAGAGTCCAATCTAAAGAATGGGAGAAGAAAGGTTCTGGAGAGGTGTAAGGCTGTGCCTGTTTAAGTTCTGGTCTGGTTCTGCTTGTGACTCGTGGTGGAACGGCGATCTCTACTTCAGAGCCGCCACGTTCTTTCGATTTTGAACGGACACAACCTGAAATCAGTATGGCTATAATGATGAAAAAGGTTAGTCTTTTCAAGCTCTCCACCTTGAATTCTGAATAGACTTAAAGATTATAGCATTAGCAGGTGTGGATGGAATCGCCAAGAAGAAGGAAGTTGTTGAACAAAACGGGTGCATAGTTTATATTCGCTGTTATTTTCATTTAGCAGAAGAAATAGGAGGGTAGGGCTAATGTCAAAAAAACACTATTGGGTTCTTTTCTATCCTCTTGCAGTGTTGCTGAGGTCAACCAATCTGCTGGGTGTTTTTGTTGATGGTAAAGTCTTTCTTTTCAGTACCGACTCTTATTATCATCTGAGAAGAGTAATAGCTACTTACTACAATTTTCCGCACGTTCCACAGTTTGACAAGTTTGTTGGATTTCCACAGGGAACAGTTATACACTGGCCATTCGGTTTTGACATAATGATGGCTGGCCTCATGTACATTTTTACTTTTGGGCAAGCAGATAGATGGTGGATAGAGGCATTATCAGCAGTTGCTCCACCTATTCTTGGAGCAGTTGCACCGTTAATAATATATTTTATTGGTAAAGAACTAGCTGATGAATATGTTGGATTTTTCGCCGCTTTAGTAGCATCTATACTGCCAATAGCTATACACGCATCTCAAATTGGAAATTTTGACCACCATTTTGCTACCACTATATTTCAATCACTCTTTTTCCTTTTCTACCTTCGTGCTACAAAAAGAGAAGGCTGGTTAAATATATTTGCATCTGCACTCTTCTTTGCTCTCGGTTTTACACTTACAACCGAGTTTCCAGGCATAGCTGCTATACACTCTATTTTTCTCCTCTTTGCACTAATTAGAAGTGAAGAAAGAGAACAGATTCTTGATCTAAACCTAAAAATATACGCACTTGTCACAGTCATACTTACGCCTTTCGTATTTGTTAGATATTTTGAACCAGTGGAAGTTAGCCCGTTGATTGGCTCTGCTTGGTTTGGATTCTTAATGGCGACGACAGCCCTCACGGCAGTATCTTGCTACAAGAAAAAACTACCCTATATCTATGCTGCAATATTGGCTGTTTTTATAGTTGCATCTTTGTGGAAATTTGACTTTAGCAACGTCTATGCTTTTTATGCAGAAATGCAGTTTGGTCAAGGAGAGAATGTACTTTCTACATCTACAATAGAAAACTTGCCACTTTATTCTCGCCAAATATCTGACATATTCTGGTTAGTATCAGGCTTTTTTCTGCTCACTCCATTAATCTTATGGAGGCTCATTCAAAGTAGAAAATCAGTAGAGTTAGCCATAGGTTTCTACTTGCTACTAGCTCAGTTAGGTACTATAGAACGTGTTAGGTTTTCTGTACTACTTGTTATGCCACTAGCCGTTGGTAGTGGTTTGATAGCAAGGCGTATAAAGAAGACTCTAGAAGAGAAGTGGCCAGACAACTACAAAGTAAAATTGGCATTCTATCTCTCAATATCACTACTTCTACTGCCTTGCTTTACGTATACCTCTATAACAAAAGAGGTTGTTGGCAGTAAAACCGACTTTTTCTCTCTTTACAAATGTTTTCTATGGCTTAAAGAGAACAGTCCAAAAGTAGAAGCTTCAAATCCAAGTTATGGTGTGCTAGCAAATGATTGGCAGATCGCACATTGGTTAAATTATTATGCAGAAAGACCAACAGTAGCTTCTCCTCTTTGGGGATTCGAAGCAGTTTATAAAGATGTAGTTACTACAGCAAAGCTGTTTACAAAAACGGAGGCCGAAGTTGCAGCAGAAATGAGAGCCAAAAAACTCAACTATCTGCTTCTTAACCATTTTCAAGGAAACTTTTCACAAACTCTTGCTTTGGCAGGCTATGATACTGAGAAACTCTCTCAGCAAGAAATGTTCAACATATTCTATAACAGTGTATATGGCCGCCTATTGCTGACCTATAGCCTACAACCAACAACAGGAAGCGAAGGCATGGAACATCTAAGACTTGTCTACGAATCTCAAGAACAGATAGGATCTGCTGAGAATCCCTTTCCAGCATGTCTACTTTTTGAGTTTGTAGAAGGAGCAAGTATTAGAGCTTTGACCAAGCCTCAAGCCCTTGTCAGAGTCAAGATGGAGATTACTACCAACACTGGACGCAAACTCTCTTACTCCAGACAAGCTGTGGCAAACGCAAACGGAGAAGCTATTATTACTGTGCCATACTCCACAGGAACTGCTAAAAGTTCTGCTGTCGTTGCATCACCTTGTAGAATAGAGTCAGAAGGTGTCTTGCGTTCTTTTGCAATTCCTGATGATCTTGTTAAATCTGGAGCAACAATAGAGTTAAAATTTTAAACTGCTTGGTAGACCTCTTCTAGCTCAAATGCTGATGTAGAGACGGTGTCAATAAGTGTTTCTGTAACATCTACTGCCCATGGCCCATAAATACTTTTAACCACAACGATAGAATTGATAGAATTTGTACCAACTGCAATATCGTCTATTTCACCAACCAGCTCATAACCGTCATTTAGCAGAGCTTCAGATGGAGTGTCATATTCAGTTCCTACTGGGAAGCCATACCCCTCTCTCTTTCCATTTTTCCATGCTTCGTGTAGATGGTCTTTCCACAACTCAATGCTTGAGGTTAAGGAATTGACTACACTGGCTATCTTTCTAGGCTTTTTCATTTCTACCTCCTCTGCTCTTAAAACAACTGACTAGAGATTGCAGCCAACAATTTGTAATCCAGATGCTTCTCTGTTGCGATGTTGCCAATACAGTCTTGTGATGATTGGTCTTGTTGCCAAATACAACCAGCACAGAGGTTACTAGTACTTATCTGTAAAATTCTACCGCAGAGAACACACTGAGTTTCAAAAATCTTCATATTTCCTTCTTTCGCTGTAATCTATCACTAGCTGTTTATAAATTACTACAGACTTTTTTTCATATTTCTTATAGTCCAACTAGTGGTGTTTGGTTTTGCAGAAAAAAAACGGGTTTCTATATCTAAGTAGTTGTTTTTAACCCCCTTGTAATAACAAGCTTTAAATTAATGGTTGTATCATAAAGATGAAACAGAATTGTAAACTGTTTGTAATAAGACAGTTACCACTTACTGGCTTTATCTTTACACTTATC
>JAEUQL010000254.1 GCA_016789295.1 Blastocatellia bacterium
CTCCTGAAATGAGAGTTGCTCTTGCTCAGCTACTTCGTACTCCTGTAGAACCGATTGCGATTATAGGTATGGGGTGTCGTTTTCCTGGAGGTGCTGACACTGCTGACAGCTTTTGGGAACTGCTCTCTAATGGAGTTGATGCAATATCGGAGATTTCTCAGGATCGTTGGAATAGTGATGAAAACTACAGTGCTGAAAAATTAGACATAAATAAATTAAACATTCGTTGGGGTGGTTTTCTAAAGCAAGTAGATAAATTTGATCCGCTTTTCTTTAACTTAACACCTAATGAGGCTGCCTATATTGATCCACAAGAAAGGTTAATATTAGAAGTTACCTGGGAAGCATTGGAGATGGGTGGCCAACAGGTTGATAAGCTTGCTGGTAGTAAAACAGGAGTATTTATTGGTGCGTATAATAACGATTATCTACTTCTGCAAGTTACAGGAGAACAGCCTATCAATAGTTATACTGGTTTAAGTGCTTATCATGGTTTAATAGCCAATCGTGTTTCTTACATTTGGGACTTTAAAGGTCCTAGTATAGGTCTTGATACTGCTTGTTCATCTTCTTTAACTGCCATACACTTAGCTTGTCAAAGTTTAAGAAATAGGGAATCGGATTTAGCAATAGCTGGTGGGGTCAGCTTGATCCTTTCGCCTATTTCATCATTGATAACTACAAAATCTCTTGGTCAGGCGTCAGATGGTCGTTGTAAGACATTTGATTCTCAGGCAGATGGTATGGTTCGTGGGGAAGGTTGTGGTGTCATTTTACTTAAGCGCCTCTCAGAAGCTGTTGCTGATGGGGATAGAATAATGGCAGTGATACGTGGCTCGGCGGTGAATCAGGATGGCCGCAGTGCCAATTTTACTTCACCCAGCAAGGCAGCTCAGGAAACAGTGATTCGGCAGGCATTAGAACAGGCACAACTATCTCCCGACAAGATAGGGTACATTGAGACACACGGTACTGGCACTCCTTTGGGTGATCCTATAGAACTGGAGGCTTTAACTACAGTTTATGGACAGCCACGTAAAATGAATGACTATTGTGTGATAGGCTCAGTCAAAACAAACATTGGACATTTAGAAGCTGCTGCTGGCATAGCTGGTTTGATAAAAACTGTGCTTTGCTTACAGAAAGGAGCCACAGTTCCACACTTAAACTTCAAGCAGTTAAATCCAAATATATCTCTTGAAGGAACTTCTCTTCTAATTTCAACTCAATACCGGCCTTGGCCATCAAATGGTGACCTGCGCTGTGCTGCTGTCAGTTCTTTTGGTGTAGGTGGTACAAATGCACACATCATTCTGGAAGAATTTCCAAAAACTGAGAATAAACTTAAAGAATTTAGAGATGGAAACTATCTTCTTCCAATCTCAGCTCGTAGTTCGAGTGCCTTAAATATACTGTGTCAGGATTATATTCAATTTTTACGCCAAACTAAGCACAGGCTTCAAGAGATTTGTTACACTGCTGCTGTTCGTCGCACTCACCATCATCACCGATTAACACTGACTGGCAGATCAAAAGACGAGATGATCAAACTACTTGAAGAAGCACAGAGCATGGGTTCAACAGAGAACAGAAAAGCTAAACGGAAACCAAAATTACTCTTTGCTTTTTCTGGACAAGGTGCACAGTGGCAAGGTATGGGAAGGCAGCTCTTAAGTCAGGAAAAGGTCTTTCGCCAGACTTTACAAAAGTGTGATGAGATCTTTCAGAAGTATGCAGACTGGTCACTGATAGAAGAGCTTAATGCAGAGCCAGAGCTTTCACGTCTCAACAGAACTTCCATAGCACAACCTTTGTTGGTTGCTTTTCAGATATCCTTAACCTCATTGTGGCAGTCTTGGGGTATAGAACCAGAAGGTGTGGTTGGACATAGTTTGGGTGAATTGGCTGCTTGTTATGTTGCAGGTATTTTAAGTCTAGAAGAATGTATGAAAATTGCTTTCCACCGTGGGCAGATAATGGAATCAACTTCTGGATTGGGAAAGATGGCAGCAGTATTGGCACCTCTAGAAGAAGTTGAAAATGCAATTAGCCACTATAAAGGGGTTCTATCCATAGCAGCCCATAACAGTCCTAGTCAGGTAGTAATTTCTGGTGACACCGAAGCTTTACATAAAGCACTAAGTCAGTTACAAGCTAGAGGAATAAGGCATTATATGCTTAAAGTCAGCTATGCTTTCCACAGCCCACAAATGGAGAGTTTACAAAAAGATTTAGAGCGACACTTAAGCAGTATAGAACCGCGTCAGGGTAGTATACCCATATTCTCTACTCTTTTAGGCAGAAAGGTGAGTGGTTTTGAATACAATGCCAGGTATTGGGGTAGACATCTGCGTCAATCAGTCCAATTTTCGGAAGCCATCAGCAATTCAGCAGATGAGAAGTTTGACACTTTTCTAGAAATAGGCCCACAAGCTACCCTCTCTACTGCAATTGCAGAAATTTTATTCAATAAAGTCAAAGTAGACGTCATTACTTCAGTTCACAATCGTGAGCAAGAACATCTAGCAGTAGTTAATGCTCTTGGTAAACTCTACTGTATCGGTTTTTCGGTAGATTGGGCATCATTTTATGGTCGAACTGGCCCACAAGTTGACCTTCCTCACCATCCATGGCAGAAAGAGAGTTTATGGATAGAAAAATTGACTAAACCAAACATTTGGACTACAGAGCAAGGCTTAATAGGTAAAAGCTTCAAACCTGCAACCCAGCCTAACACTTATTTTTGGGAATTCCAGTTAAGTACAGACATATTTCCCTATCTAGCTGACCATATTGTCAATGGTGTAGTTGTATTACCTGGTGCTATGTGGCTTAGCTTGGTTCTTGTTGCAGCAAAACAGATCTTTGGTAATCCACCATATAGATTGACTGACATAGCATTTCAGGAAATTCTTTATCTTTCACCTGACATTAGTTACAAATTACAACTAATTATATACTTGACAGAAAAAGGAGATGCAAAGTTTGAATTTTTAAGTAGTAAAGATAGTTCTTCGTGGAGGTTACACGCAATAGGGTCAATACGATCTGGTATTACTGATCTACCAAAGAAAATCGACATAATTGATCTAAAGAAGAGTTGTATTGAGCATTTTGGGAAGAGTAGATTTTATAGCTTGCTAGAAGAACAAGGAATAAAACTTGGAGAGAATTTTCAGAAGATAGTTGAAGTTAGTCGGTGTAAATCTATGCTAACAGACCAATCTAGTGTTGGTGAAGCAGTAGCACATCTTGTTAGTGAAATAGATTCGATGTATCAGATCCATCCTACGCTACTTGACGCTTGTTTTCAGACCCTAATGGCAACTCTACCTTTTGATAAAGAGAAAGGATTAACTTTCGTTCCTATTTCTATAAAAGAGTTCAATTTCTATAAACTTCCTACTTCTTCGGTTTGGAACCATGCACAGTTAAAATCTGGACTAAGATCTATAGATGATATTTTAACAACAGATTTAACACTTTGTGATGAGCATTATCAGCCCACTTTATCTATTGTTGGTCTGCAAGCACGCTGCCTTGATAGCAGAATCAATACAAAAGATGAAAGATATTATGAACTAGCTTGGCAACCACAAGAACTCAAAGTTTCAATGTCTGGTAGAGTAAAACTGCTAGTCTTTACCCACTCTTCTTTTATAAAACAGATTCTTAACAGATTTGGAGAACAGGCACAAATAACTTTTGTTTTGCCTGGAAAAAATTATAGCTTTTTAGAGACTAATATTTATAAGTTGGATCCAGGAAACCTTTCTGATTTTTCTCGTTTACTGCAAGATGCATTTCCTGCAGAGTTTCCTGACCATATTATACATCTATGGAGTTTAAGTAATTGTAATATTGGTACAATATCACAATTAAAAGAAGTACAACAGTTAGGTTCTATAAGTATTCTTCATTTAGTACAAGCTATAGTTAAAATCAATTGGAGTTCACGTTTATGGTTAGTGACTGCTGACGTTCAGGCGGTGAAAAATGACCGTATTAATCTAGCCCATTCTCCGATTTGGGGTCTTGGCCGTACAATTGCTCAAGAATATCCTTCATTAAAATGTTCCAATATCGATATTGGTGGAGAATTAAGTGATTCTAACCTATTACAACTTTGGCAAGAAATAATGGCTAATAGCTTGGAAAATCAGATTGTATTACGTAGTAATAATCGTTATGTAGCAAGATTACAACCAGCAAACTTAGGCATTTTATCCAAACGACAACTAAAACTAGTTGCTGAAGCTACTTATCTTATTACGGGTGGAACTGGTGGAATAGGCATTAAGCTTGCTGAATGGCTTGTAGAGTGTGGTGCTAGGCACATTATTTTGGTAGGTCGTAGCAGACCAAATTTAACTGTACAAAAGGTAATAGATAGTCTTGCTGAGAGAGCAGAAGTAAGAGTTGTAAATACTGACATAGCCAACAGCACAGAACTTTGTAAACTATTGACAGAGATTCCAAAGCACTTTCCTTTGAGAGGAGTTATACATGCAGCCGGACTACTCAGTGATGCAACCCTTTTGGAGCAGAATGCAGAAAAATTCTTTGAAGTCTTCAATCCAAAAGTTTTTGGTACTTGGAACCTTCATCAGATAACAAAAGATCTACCGCTAGATTTTTTAATAATGTTCTCATCCATTGCTTCCATTTTTGGGTCAGCAGGACAAGCAAACTATGCAGCCGCTAATGCTTTTCTCGATCAGCTTTCACACTATAGACGTCTTGCTGGGTATCCAGCCATTACGATCAACTGGGGGCCTTGGGCTGAAGTTGGAATGGCAGCCGCCAAGGAAAACCGAAGTGAGAGGATGGCTGCAACAGGTCTCAGTAGCATTAGACCCTCTGAGGCTTTGCAAGAACTAGAACATATAATAGAACACTCACCAGCAGAGATATGCTTGTTTTCACTTAACATAAAGTTATGGGGTAATTGCTATCCAAATATTGCACATTTACCCATATTTGCCAATTTACATCTACAAGAATCAATTAACTCTGTTACTAACAATTTACGCAAAGATTTACTTACAACAGAGTCTTATATATCACGCTATAGAATACTAGAAAAGCATATAGTAGAGCAGGTAGCACGTGTACTGAAAGTAGATGTATCAAAACTGGATGTAGACAGGTCTTTTTTAGAAATAGGTGTTGATTCATTGATGGCAATGGAGATCAGAAATCGTTTGGAAAAAAGCTTGGACATTACACTACCAGCAACACTAATCTGGACATACTCAGATATTACTTCATTGACTCCATATATAGCAGAAAGAATGAATATTCCAATCAGTGAAGGTCAATCTTTTTCTATAGAAACTGATCAACAAGAAGTAGATATTGAAAAACTGGCCATGCTGTCTGAAGCAGAAGCAGAAGCTATGTTGTTAGAAGAACTTAATGAACTAGATCTAGGTTAGCCTTGGCAAAAACCTGCTTTTAAGCTTTCAATTTTAATAAAAAATATGAATACAAATGCAGTTGAACAGTTATCACCATTAAAACGTGCATTGTTGGCAGTTAAAGAGTTAAAAGTTAGGCTTGAAGATATTGAACACCAACGCACAGAACCGATTGCAATTGTGGGAATTGGCTGTCGCATGCCTGGTGGAAATAATAGTTTGCAAGGTTTCTGGCAGACATTGCATAATGGAGTTGATGCAGTCTCAATAGTACCTCCACAGCGTTGGGATGTTAATACATACTATGCAACTGATGCTAGTATACCTGGCAAAATGAATAGTCGATGGGGTGGCTTTCTTAATCAAGTTGACCAGTTTGACCCATTCTTTTTTGGTATCTCCCCCCGTGAAGCTACCTATATGGATCCACAACAACGTATTCTTCTAGAAGTAGCTTGGGAAGCTTTTGAGAATTCTGGAATAGTAGCTGAGAAGTTAGCT
>JAEUQL010000255.1 GCA_016789295.1 Blastocatellia bacterium
AGGTATAGCGAGTTACTAAAAGTAGATCCAAAAGCTATAGAAAAAGTAGACTTTATCACCAACAAAATTGTAGATGAAGCCAACAAGATATTTAAGGAAACATTTACAAATGAGCTACTAAGAGGCTTTGGCTCTATTATTCTGGCTCTCTACTCTTTTGTACCAGAAAAAGCGAAAATACTCTTTGATTGTCTTTTAGCTCCAATACCACTGTCATCTTGGGAAACTCTACAAGCAACAAGTAGTGTAGTTCAATGCTGTTTCAATCTTGCCTCAATTGCTGCTGGTATTAATGAAAATGATAAACAAGAAAGCTTTTTAAGATTAGGAAATCAGAAAGCCAAGCAGATAGATTCTTGGAAATCTTCTTATGACTTATATTGGGCATGCCGAAGCCTTGTCAAAATTCCAAGCCCAGAAATTATGGATGGCTTGTTGATTATGCTCAAAAGCGTGCAAAAAATCTCACCTCCATCTACTAATGAATATATAGAGACTCTAGCTCAAGTCACTACTTTTTATATTGAAGGCTTGTTAAGCACAACTTCTGATCCAGAATCTGAGATGATGAAGATCAATAACGTTCTTAAAAACCTGCAAAACTTTTTAGAGGACTCTCTCAAATAACTGGTTTATTCTAAAAATAGCGGTAGTGGCCGATTATCTTCCATGAAAAGAGTATGTCTTCAAGCTTGGCTCCTTCACTAATGTTGTGTACTATTTTGTATCTACTTTTGTCAGCTTTTACATCGCTGACTATGCCTATGTGAAGCAGCCCGTTGTCCAATCGCCAAGCGACTACATCGCCTGGCAGGTAGTCACTTTCTTGTGAGCTGAGAGCCAATGACTTACCTTTTCTGTCAAAAAAGGTCATCAAGTTTGCTACTCGACGGTGGTCTATGTTGGTGTCTGTAGCCTTTGCACGCCATAGTTTTGGATATGAAGAAAAGTTGGCCTTCATGTCTTCGTGTACCTCTTTCTGAAGATCTACACCAACTTTGCGAAATGCCCGAACTATAACGTCTGCACAGACACCACGTTCTAACGGCACATCTCCACCAGGATATTCAAGCTTCACATACGAAGGATCGTAGCTGTTTGTATATTTGCACTGCTCAACAGAAGCTTGAACAAGTCGGTGAAGAGTCTCTTTAGATGTCTGTGCAAATGAGGTTGTACTTATTAGAAGAGAGAGAAATAGAAAGCCTATTATCGGCATTTGTATAACTTTTACCATTTTCTCTCCTCCTATTTTTCTTGCTTCTCACAGATGCTTTGCTTGAGTTAAGCAAGATGCATATCCAAGAACCCGCTTGCCGCTCTTTAGCTCAGAAGGTGTCGGACTCCAACCTTCAGCAAGTCTTGTTTTCAAAATTTCTTCTGCCGTTGGGATCTGATCCCAGACAGACAGAGACTTCACCACACCTAAAAAATTTGTATCATAAACAAGAGCTTGCTTATTTGCATAACGAACTACAATATCATATGTAAACTCGTCTTGAGCAACTACTTCTACAATCTCTTTTGATAGATTCTTTTCTTGTTTTAGCAACCATTTCATTACATCTTGCAGCAGTTTGTGCCCAGTAAGTTCTGCTACAGCAGCATTAAAATCGGTTTGAGAGAGTTTCGATCTATTGATGACTTGCATAAATCTACCCTTATTTCTTATAGTTTCCAGGATTTCTTTGTTTGGTAAAAATTTTAGACGCATACTCTCGCTTATAGGTTTCTTCATACGAGGATTTTTCTGCCTGCTTTTTTCTGCTAGTCTCTTTCAATAAAATTTATAGCTCCTGGAGTAGACAGATGAAAAACCTATTCTTTAAGATGATTCAGCCTATCAACAATGACTTAGGGCTTCTCTTAGCCCGCGCTTGGCTCGGCTCAATGATGGCCTATCACGGTTATGGCAAAATCTTCGGCAGTATGGAAGGATTTACCCGCTATGTAGCTTCTATGGGAATGCCTGCACCAGAGATCATGGCTTGGCTTGCTGCTGTTGCAGAACTTTTTGGTGGACTTTTAGTAGTAGTTGGACTTGCAACGCGCCCTGCCCTGCTCTTTATCATTGCAACTATGGTAGTGGCGGCTTTTGTGGCTCATCAAGCAGATCCTTTTGCCAAAAAAGAGTTAGCTCTAGGATATGCTATTTTTTCTGTCGCAATTTTCCTGGCCAGTGCAGGTAGGTATAGCTTAGATTTTCTGCTCACTTCAAACAAAGAAACAAAAGAGTAATATGAAAAAAAATATCCTAACCATTCTGCTCTTTCTATCATTCCTCTTCTCTCCTTTTACGATTTGTGCACAAGAAAACTGGAAGACAAAAGCAGAAGAGACTGATTTTACCCAAACATCCCGGTACAACGAAACAATACTGTACTGCAAAAAGTTAGAACAAGCTTCACAAGCAGTTAAATTTACATCTTTTGGCAAAAGTCCAGAAGGAAGAGAACTACCTTTACTTATACTGTCTCGTGACCAAGCTTTCACTCCACAAGCAGCAAAGGCTACTGGTAAAGCCATTGTTTTAATACAGAGCGGTATCCATTCTGGTGAAATAGATGGTAAAGAGGCAAGTCTTATGCTTGCCAGAGAGATAGTCATCTCTCGTTCTCTGGAAAAGCTCCTAGATTCTGTAATAGTCTTGATGGTTCCCATCTACAACGTTGATGGTCACGAGCAGTTCAATGCTTACAACAGAATTAACCAAGATGGCCCCAAAGAGATGGGGGCAAGAGCTACAGCACAGAATCTCAATCTTAACCGGGACTATTTGAAAGCAGACGCTCCGGAGACACGAGCTTTTCTGTCACTATTTAACAATTGGCTACCAGATATGTTTATAGATGTTCACGTTACAGATGGAGCCGATTTTCAATACGACCTGCTCTATACCATTGAAGAAGATGGATATGTGGCTCCTGAAATCTCAAAATATGTGCGAGAAGTATTTCAACCACACGTTAAGCCAGCAGTAGAAAAAGCAGGGCATATTACAGAACAGTACATATCACTACGTGACTCTATAGATCCTTCTAAAGGCTTTGATGTTGAACCCTTTACACCTCGTTTCTCAAACGGTTTTGGAGCTTTACGCAATCGACCAACTATCCTGATCGAAACCCACATGCTCAAACCATTTAAGATTAGGGTTAAAGCAACCTATGATCTTTTAGTTGAAACTTTGCGAGAAATAGATCGCGATCCAGAGTCTTTAAAAGCGGCTGTTCGCTCAGCCGATTTAGCCTCTATAAAGCTAGGTGAAAGTTATATAAATGATAGAAAAGTCCCTCTGCTCTTCTCATTAACTGACAAAGCCAAAAAGATGAAGTATCGAGGTAAAGAGTTCAAAATAGAGATGAGCGAAATTAGTGGAACTCTTCGCGTAATCTACAACGATAAACCTATTGAGATAGAAGTTCCTCTTTACAATGAAATAAAAGAAGAAGCATCTGTTGTACCACCTTTGGCATATATAGTTCCACCATCTTGGATAGCAGTTATTGAGCGGTTGCAATCACACGGACTAAAACTCGAAAGACTTGCCGAACCAATAACTTCTGAGTTTGAAACCTATATACTGAAAGAGCCTAAGTGGAACAGTACACCTTATGAAGGTCGTCAAACAGTTAGGTATAAAAGCTCTCTTGTTAAACAACAACGAACCTTGCCTATTGGCTCTGTAGTTGTTCGTTTGGATCAACCAAATTCAAAAATAGCTATCCACCTACTGGAACCCAGTGCCCCTGATTCACTACTGTTCTGGGGTCTGTTTAACTCTATCTTTGAACAGAAAGAATATGGTGAAAGTTATGTGCTAGAAAAGATGGCAAGAGAAATGTTGGAGAAAGATCCAGAGCTAAAAAAAGAGTTTATGGAAAAACTTCGTTCTGACCAATCATTTAGGGGCAATCCCGATGCGAGGCTCAACTTTTTCTATGACCGTTCGCCATATCGAGATAAGATTAAGAATGTCTATCCTGTAGTTCGCGTCACTGAGAAGGTAGCCTTAAAGACAGTACCTTTTTAGCTTTCAAAACAAATAAGAAAGGATTTAGAACTTATAAACAAGTTCCAGCTTACTATGAAAACACCTTACCTATATGAGATAGAAGTTGAATGGACTAAAGACCGAGAAGGTCTGCTGCGGTCTGAAAATTTGCAGACACTGGGAGTGAGTTCACCTCCAGAATTTCACGGTCGTGCAGGAATATGGACTCCAGAACATTTGTTTGTAGCCTCTGTGAACGCTTGCTTTATGCTCACATTTCAGGCGATAGCAGCTATTGAGAAACTCCAGTACTCAAAATTTAAGTCTTTTGCTACAGGTAAACTTGAAAGAGGTGAGAGATCCTTCCTCTTTACTGAAATTACTCTAAAACCACAACTGGCAATTACAACTCATGAAGATATAGAAAAAGCCAGAGGTATTCTTGAAAAAGCAGAGAGAAAATGTCTTGTATCAAACTCTATAAAGACATCCATAATTCTAGAAGCCGAAATATCGGTAGAGCTATAGGGGTATCTGTGTTTAGCAACTTTTAAAACATAGAGAGAAGCACTGTTTCTTAATCCAACTTTTTTTAAGGGCTTTACTCTCTATGTTTGCAGCCTCTAAAGAGGCATTACAAGCTTGTATCCAAGATCCAAACCTTGATGTTTTAGTAACATATACTCGTGTATATCATAGGGATGGGTACCACCATTAAATGCATGCTTTATTAGATCAAAGAAGTGTAATAGCAGTCTCGCATTTTCATCTATGTCAGCATCAAGAATGGTGACATTTTGGTTACTTTTTGTTGTCGTTTTAGCAACCGTCATCTGTAAGTTGCCATTTTCCTCATCCGTTTTTGTGCTCACTATCTCATCTATTTTGTAACCACTTGGAATATTGCCTTTGTGATTTGAAGCGTTTGCCTTCTCATAAAACTCACTATTTCTAATAGCTTTGTCTATAGCCTGCCACATAGTTGGCTTTACAATGGCAATAAATCTTTCTCTACCTATCTGCAAAATCTCTTCAACAAATGAAAACCAGTTTACTTCTTGATCAGGAACTTGTAGAAGCATCATCTTTGCGTAAAGATTGAGCAGTGAAGCTTTAGCTAAAACAGCTTCTGCTTCAGCGAGGCTGTTGTAACCATCATCTATAAGCTTGCCTAGATTCTGTTTGGTCTCTATGAGAAAGATGTTGTCTGATTTATCTAACACCGATTTTAAAGAGAAGAAGTTTTCAGAAAGGTCATTCCATTTCATAAACTCTGCAGACCATTTGTCTGGTTTTACAGCCAGCACTACCTTTCGAGAAATATCTCCTTGCATTGTTGGGATTATTCCTTCGATCTGACGGTAGTTGGAAGGAAAGGCTTCATACTTGATAGCAAAGTTTTCAGGGAAACCTGTAAGAGAAAAGCTAAGCTTTGGTGATTTTTTAGAATATTGAACGAAATGGTCAGCCCCTATCTGCTGACCACTGATTTTGAAAAATCGTACCTGAACAGCTTTATCTTCTATAGGCTGCCCTTTTACATCAACAAGCTCAAGCTGAAAGGTCAAATTATTAGCCATGTCTACCCCTTTTAGCCATTATAGGATAATTTCTAGCTAGAAATTATTGTAAGTTTTATCTGCTAAAAAGCTATAAGAAATAATATTGCTTTCCTACCCACTCAATCTTATGAACTCCTGAAGCTTGCTAACTATTAGCTTAGCACTGTTAACACCCATCTTAACTGTAAACTTTATTGTAGCTTCTGAGTCTGTCACTGCACCACACCACGGACTGGTATGCACACGATTACTCATAAAAACATCCTTTACTATCTGAGCTTTAGGATTACTTGAAATTACTTCTTAAACTTTTGAGCAAGTTTTGCTATGTCAAAAGTAAAGCC
>JAEUQL010000256.1 GCA_016789295.1 Blastocatellia bacterium
GTATGGCTCAGTCCAATTCCAGACTATACGCGATTTTATACATTAAGGAAACAGCCAATTTCGATATTTTTACCAGCCAATTCTGGAAATGGATGGTATGGTATAGAGAAAAAGGTAGGTTAAGGTTAAAGAGATTGGTTATGGAAAAGTGATCATTTTTTGTAAGCAACAGGGTCAGGAAAACCTGCTTCAGCAAACCCTTTAAGCCGAAGTTGACAACTGTCGCAGTGGCCACACGCAAGGCCATCTGGAGTAGGATCATAACAGCTATGAGTTAACGAATAGTCTACACCAAGCTCTATACCTTTTTTTATAATTTCAGCCTTTGTCAAATAGATAAGGGGTGTCTGTATGCGAAATTGGACACGATCTTCTACACCCAAGCTTGTTGCAAGGTTTGCCATTTTCTCATATGCAGCTATATATTCGGGGCGACAATCTGGATAGCCAGAATAATCTAAAGCGTTGACTCCAATAAATATATCGGCAGCACCTAAAACTTCTGCCCAGCCAAGGGCAAAGGAGAGGAAGATAGTATTTCTCGCAGGGACATAAGTAATAGGTATAGAAGTTTCTGTTAAAGGTCGGTCTTTGGGTACTTCTATATCTGCAGTGAGTGCAGAGCCGCCTATACGCCTGAGATCAATAGCTATTACAGCGTGTTCTTTGACCTGCATAGAGTGGGCGACGCGGTGGGCTGCTTGAAGCTCAATATCATGACGCTGCCCGTACTCAAAAGAGATAGCATAAAGTTGATAACCTTGATGGCGTGCAATAGCAAGCACTGTTGCTGAATCCAAGCCTCCACTAAGTAAGACCACTGCCCGTTTTTCTCTCTTCTCCATATTTGCTGCTCTTTTCTACTTTCTCTTCCTGTTGCACTCTTTTAAATTGAGTGTAAGTATAAGAATTTATCCACCGAGTCAAATAGTAGTGCCGAAAAGTTTATGAAAAACATTATTGAGATAGACCAACTTCTTGCAGACTCTATTGAACGATCCGAGATTCCAGGGGCTGTATACCTACTGGCAGAGGGTAAAGAAGTTCGACTACATAGAGCCGTTGGTCAAGCAGTAATGCCTTGCATAGAGTGTCCAGAAGGATATCCAACTCTGCTAGATACAATCTATGATGTAGCTTCTCTAACAAAGCCACTTATAACAACTTTGTTATTGGTGAAGGCAGTTGAAAACGGGCTACTTTCTTTTGATGACCCTATTTATAAATTCTTTCCAGAGTTTAACCGTGAAGATAAAGTTAAGATAACAGTTAGGCAACTGGCTACGCATTCGGCGGGATTTCCTGCCTGGCAACCATTGTACATTCTAGTAAAAGATAAGACGCAAGTAATAAATTTTATTGCTGAGCAACCACTCCTCTACGAACCATCTAAGAAGGTTATCTATACAGATCTTGGTTTTATCATCCTTGGAAAGTTGCTTGAGGCTATTTTTGGCAACCCACTTGACCAGATAGCATCTGAAGAGATATTCATTCCACTGGGGCTTGCTTCTACATTTTTCAACCCGCCAAAAAGGCTTCGTTGGCAAATAGCGGCAAGTGAAAGAGGCAACAAGTTTGAAAAAGCGATGGCAGCAGATGTAGGTGCTAATTATCAGAAATGGCGCAATGAGCTTATCTGGGGTGAGGTGCACGACACAAACGCTCTCTTTCTAGGTGGTATTACAGGTCACGCGGGGCTGTTTTCGACAGCTCTGGAGATATATAAAATAGCAGAAGAGTTTCTAAGAGGCAGTCGGTTATTAAAAGAAGAGAGCTTGCTGCTATTTAGCAGAAACTTTACACTAGGTTGTCAGGATGCACGTTCAATCGGTTGGGCTGTAACCACTGATGAAAATGGGGACGAGACTTCAGCCGGAAGAGCTTTGCAAGCAGGTAGCTTTGGACATACAGGATTTACCGGAGTAAGCCTTTGGATAGAGCCTGACAAAGAGAGAATTTATATACTATTAACTAACCGTACACATCCTGTGTACAAAGAGTTTAATGCAAATGAGCTAAGAAGACGATTTCATACAATCGCCCAAAAGGCTTTCTATTTATGAAAAACAGAGTTTTAATATTTCTGATAATACTATTTTTTACAAACAAGATATTTGCACAATCTGGTCAGGAAGAAGAGTTTCTGCCACGCTCAAAGACCTACTTAAAAGGTTGTGAAATTGATATCAATCAGTACGGTTCCAAAACTAGTAGTGTTACAGTCGATAGTAATGTTGTAGGTGCAGTTGACAACGCAGGTAAGCCTGCAGAGACTACAGAAAAGCCAGTACTTGATCTGAAAGCACTCAAGGTAGCCGAACTTCAGAGCATTAGAAAGACCGACCCTGTTTCAAGTTCAAGGTCTGGTTCTACTTTCCAGCAAGTTGTAGAGACTGTAAAGCTAGAAGGTAAGTTTGAGATACTGTCGGCATATGTGCCTATCAGTGACAGCTATATTAGAAATCTTGAGCAGGTTATTAGAAGCAATATTTTTCCACCTTTGATTGCGCGTACAATTCAAAAAGCATCTACAGTAGCTGTAACTTTTGTTGTACGTAAAGATGGAAAGATCGAAGAGATTCAAAAAGAGAGTTCGACAGGCAGTATTGCACTTGATGCAACGGCCATAGGAGCTTGCCGAAGTTCAAGCCCTCTGCCAGAGGTTACAGTCAAAGACCCTAATACTACTGTAGTTCTCAAGATGCGTTTTACACTGACTTTTAATCCATCTCAGCCATAGTGCTCTATTTTTGTAAAGCCGTTATAAAGGGATATGAGAGAAGATAGAATAGAAAACAGAAATAGTAGGGTAGAAAGGGCTATTTGTTTTTCTCGCAAAAGCCTATCAAAATATGTTGCATCACTTCTTTTAACACTTCTTCCTTTTCCTTCAACATTTTTGTCAAGCACTGTTTTGGCTGACAACATCGATATCAAGCTGAAAAAGTATGTTCGTCAGCCAACCAAAGATTTCTATGAAGAAGAGATAGTAAAAAGACCAAGGCGTGCCAGACTACACAAAGAGACAAAAGAGACAAAAATTCTAACCAATCGATCATCTGAAGTAGTGCTAGGTGGAACAAAAGATAAGGTCAAAGAACCTCGCAAGCAATTGAAAAACAAAGTAACAAACGAAGAGTTGGGCTACTTTGGCCCTGTAGTGAAGAAGAGTTTAGATCCAGCAAAAGGGTCTGAAATCCGGATACTGCTATCTGCTGATACTGGCCTTGCTTCCATCTCGTCGAGCGGCTCTCTTGCATACTATGATCCAAAGCGCGAAGAGTTTATTTCATTTGAAACAGATAGTATTAAAGTTCAGATCGAAGGAGACAGAATAAGAGAGCGTCAGGGTCAAGTCTATCGTGTGCAGGTTGCAAGTTTTAAGACAAGCCGTGAAGCAGAAACCTTTGCAAAGAGACTCAGGAAGAACTTTGATGAGAATATAGAAGCAAAATACAACTCTAATTCTTTGACTTATCAGGTAGCTGTAGGCGAGTTTTCTTCGGCCAAAGACGCTCAAGCTCTTGTAGTCCGTTTGATGAATTCTGGTTATAAACGCCCGTGGATATCAAAAGACGCATTAAGCAGAAAACCTGTGGATTACAGAACGATCAAAGCTGTTTCAAAAAGTGGTGGTGATCTGGCTATAGTAAATGAAAAGCTTGTTATAGCTTCTGAAGATGACGAACGTGCTCCACTGAAATTTGAAGGCAAGCCTTACCGTGGAAAACTTGAAATATACTTCAACAAACGTGGTAGGTTGAGTGTAATTAATAGGTTGCAGATGGAAGACTATATTCGTGGTGTAGTTGCTAACGAATTGAGTCCTTCGGGTTTTCCGGCCATTGAAGCAATCAAAGCACAAGCTGTTGCTGCACGCACATATGCTGTTTATAACCTTGGACAGTTCGAAAGTGAAGGTTATGACCTGCTTCCAACAGCACTTTCACAAGTTTATGGTGGTATGTCTACAGAGCACCAACTCAGTGACAAAGCTGTTGAAGAGACAGCAGGGTTGATAGCTACTTATAAAGATAAGCCTATCAATGCCCTTTATACTTCAACTTGTGGTGGGCGTACTGAATCTTCAGAATTTGTTTTTACAGAAGCTGTACCTTATCTTGTGAGTGTTGCGTGTGCTGCACAAGGTCGCTCAAGGAAAGTTAAGCCAGAAAACAAAGAAGATGAGAAGAGGCGTGATGATAGTGATAGCGAGCGTTATACAAAGATGCTCAAAACTGGGCGCAGCGTGGAGCCTGTTTTGGCCGAAGGTGGGCGTGCTATCACCAGAGATGTAGCACTGCTTGATGTTTATGATTTTTTGATCTCAGAAAATCGTTCTGCAAACTACTTTACTGCAGCAGCAACTCAGAAAGAGATTGCAACTTGGGTAGCGCGTGCAGCAGAGTTGACCAAGCGCAGCAAGTTGGCAAGAAATTTAGAACAGAGTATACCCAAAGATGTAACTACTATAGGTGGCTTCTCATCACTTCTTATCTCTGCTCTTTATGGTAATGATAGGCCAAGTGCTCTGCTTTCAGACGCTGATGCAGACTACATATTAGGCTCAGATGCCGATGCAATTGCTACAGAATTTAGAGCTGATGTAGCTGCGCTAGTTCAAGAGGGAATAGTCGTTCCGAGTCCAGACGGAAGCTTGCATCCACGCTCGCAGTTGAGTCGTGCAAATGTGTTGCTTCTGCTTTCGCGTGCTCTGGCAAAGTTTGGGCAACCAGTGCTTGAGACAGGCTCAGCAAGGCTTTTAGAAGGTGGAAGACTCAAGGTAAAGATAAATAAGAAAGAGACTCTTGAATTTGAGCTTGCAAAAAATTTCTACCTTTTCAGACTTGTTGGTAATGAAGCATTTCCAAGTAGTAAGGTGGAGATCATAGGAGGTGAAAAGGTCAACTACCATTTAGACAGCCGTGGACGTATAGACTACATTGAGATACAGCCAAACCCTAACGGTGCAGCTAGTGACAGATATTCAGCATATTCACGCTGGGAAGTTCGCTACACCACCTCAGAAGTCAAGGCTAGGCTTGCAGATTCTAAGGTAGATGTTGGTGAGCTAGTCGATCTCAAAGGTATAAAGTATGGCCATTCTCGTCGTGTTGCTGAGATGAAAGTTATAGGAGCAGAAGGGGAGAAAGTGATCAGTGGGCTTAGAATACGTTCAGCGTTGGGTTTACGTGAAACGCTTTTTATTATCTCTCGCGAATACGACAGCCAAGGACGTGTCACTGCATTTCGTTTCAGTGGGCGTGGGTGGGGACACGGTGTGGGTATGTGCCAAGTTGGAGCATATGGCCTTGCTCAAGAAGGTCTCAAGTTTGATGAGATCTTGAAGACCTACTACAGTGGAATTGATCTGACAAAGCTCTACTGATTCTGTTCTATATTGGGTTGGTCAGATTCAGTAAATTTGGCATTATTTTGTGCACCTTTTTTGCGCACTCCCATCTGCAACTGCCTTTCAAAAACTTGTTCAACCATTTCAACCGTTACTGTTTTTATGTCTCCGCGAACAGGAAAGCCTAGTGATACAGGGTCACAAGGTGGGTCTGCAATGAGATCGACTGCCCAACCCTTTTCACCATTTGGAAAAGTTACTACAGAGATGTCAATGATAGTTGCAACTACTAGTTCACCTTTGTAAGGAACACGACATTTTGCACCAACAGAGAGTTCCATTGTTCACCACCTATCAAATTTTTGTAGATTAGGATGAAGGTGGCAAGTATGTCATTCAACCTATTACACTGTCTATTTTAACTTCCAGATAGTTGTCTGGTTGCAGAAGCAAAATATTTGAGTCAAAATTGGAAGTTCAGCGTTAAATAGAAAAGCTTGCTCATCGGCTACTACCCATCAGTAAAAGAATGGATAAGG